>NZ_JBMDJX010000033.1:0-43455 GCF_057809415.1 Chromobacterium sp. FG22
CGCGGGCCTCGCTCAGCGTGGCGGCCTCGCCCAGCAGGCTGAGCGCGCGGCCCGTGGCGCGGTCGGCGCGCCACAGCGCCGCGCCCTTGACCAGCAGCACCACCCAGCAGGCCAGCGCCGCCAGCAGCAGGCCCAGGATCACGGTCTTCACGACCGGGTCTGCCGCGCGGTACATGCCCAGCGCGCTCAGGTCGGCCGGCATGGCCGCGCCGGCTTCCGCCAGCGCCGTCAGCGGCCAGCACGCGCCTGCCAGCGCGCAGCCTGTCGCCGCTCGTTTCATGGTGTTCATCATCGGAAATCCAAGCGAAGTTTTATTTGTTCGAGTTGAGAATGTTATACGTAATGAGAATCATTATCAATATATAAGCGCAGCGCAACCGCGCTCAAGGCCGGGCCGGCGCCGCGAACCAGGCGTAATCGCCCTGGCGCGCGTCCAGCTTCATGCCCTCTTCCGCCAGGATCAGCACCCGCAACGGCGTTTGCGGCTGCAAATCGCGCACATGCAGCGGCACGCCGATGTCGGCGGCGGCGTGATAAGCGCCGGCGATCAACAGCGCCGGCGCCGGCGCCGCCAGCAGCCGCTCGGCCATGCGCCGGTCCCGCGCCTGCTGCACCGCCAGCATCGAGGCCAGGTGCTCGGCCTTGACCTCCCCGCCGTGCTCCTCGCGGATCAGTTCGCTCAGCTTGGCGCGCACCTCAGGCCGCGTGGACGCCTGGCCCGGCAATTGCACCTGGCTGCGGTACACCGCCTGCATCTCGTTCCTGTCCAGATTGGCCGCCAGCACCGGATAAGGCGCGCGCATCACATGCTCGGCCAGTTTGCCGTACAAGGGCCACGGCCAGCCCGGCAGCCAATCCACCGCCTGGGCGAGCGCGGCGCCGGACAGCGGCTGGCCGGCGCGCAGCCGGGCCTGCGCCTGTTCCACCTTGGCCTGCTGCGACGGGGTCAGCATTTCCAGCAGCACGCTGCCCTGCGGCCGCCGCGCCGCCAATTCCGTCGCCAGCCAGCGTTCGATGCGGTGGTGCTCGCGGTTGTCGTGCTTTTCCCCCACCAGCAGCCGCGGCGCCGCGGCCAGCCGCTGCAGCAATTGCGCCGGCTGCAAAACTTCGCCGCTGCGCAGGTCCACAATGCGGCCGGGCGGGTCCCCGGCCGGTTCGGCCTCCTGAGACAGGGCCGCGCAGCCGCTCAGCAGGACGATGGCCAGCAGCTTCCAGATTGACTTCATAGGGTTTCCTCTCGCATCGTCGGCTTAGAACCTGTTCAAAAATCTGCTGCGCTTCGTGCAGCGTTGCACGGTGAGCACCCGCTCAAAATACTCAGTGCCACGCGTACCTTCCGCTTTTCGCTCGTTTTCGCCTTGTCTCGCTCTTGCTCGCGGGATCATGAACAGGCGCTTAGCGTAAAACCCGGCATTGTAGTTGCAATTGATTCTTATTATCAATATTTACCATGCTAAAAGCATTCCTCGCCCGCCTGATTCGCCGGCCTCGCCCTTGTCGCCAGCGCGCGCCTCTCCCAGGGATTGAAAAATTTCTTGAAACTAGACGACCGGTCTAGTAGACTTCAGCCCATGTCACGTCCCAACCAGTTTTCAGACACTCGCGAACACCTGCTGGCCACCGGCGAAGCCATCATCCTCGGCAAGAGCTTCTCCGCCGTGGGCCTGGCGGAAATCCTCGGCGCGGCCGGGGTGCCCAAGGGTTCGTTCTACCATTACTTCCGCAGCAAGGAAGGCTATGGCGTGGAACTGCTGCGTCGTTATTTTGAGAAATACGACGGCAGACTGGTGAGCTTTCTGTCCAAGGACGCCGGCAGCGCCCGCGATTGCCTGCTGCATTATTTCGACGGCTGGCTGGAAACCCACCGTTGCGATCAGCCGCAGCGCTGTTGCCTGGCGGTGAAGCTGGCCGCCGAGGTCTCCGACCTGTCCGAGCCGATGCGCGAGGCGCTGGCGGAAGGCATGGGTTTCGTGGTGCGCAATCTGGCAGCCTGCATCCGCCGCGGCCAGCAGGAAGGCTCTCTGGACGCGGACCTGCTGCCGGACGAGACCGCCAGCGCGCTGTACAGCCTGTGGGTGGGCAGCGCGCTGCTGTTCAAGACTCAACATTCGCGCGCGCCGCTGTTGGCGGCGATGGCGCATACGCAACAAATTCTGCGCGCGCCCTAGCCAAGGCGAGGCCGCGCCCTCCCCCGCTCCCCGGAGCGGGTTATTTTGACATTAAAACTAGACGACTGGTCTACTTGAAGGAGTCCCAAGCATGAACTCGACACTGGAACTAATGCAAGAGCACCGCAGCGTGCGCAGCTACCAGGACAAACCCATTCCCGCCGAGGTGCTGGACGCGGTGCTGGACGCCGCCTGGAAAGGTCCCACCTCCATCAACGGCCAGCAGGTGTCGCTGGTGGTGGTGCAGGACGCGGAGCGTCGCCAAAAAATCGCCGAAATCGCCGGCGGCCAGCCGTGGATCGCCCAGGCGCCGGTCTTCGTCGCCATTGTTCCCGACTTCTACAAAACCCGGATCGGCGTGGAAAAAGCCGGCGCCGAGCAAGTGATCCACAACAGCGTGGAAGCCTTCGCCGTCGGCGCGGTGGACGCCGGCATCGCGCTGGGCAACCTCATGACCGCGGCCCGTTCCGCCGGCCTGAGCGTGGTGCCCATCGGCGGCATCCGCCGCGACCCGCAAGCCATGGTGGAACTGCTGGAGCTGCCGGAACTGACCTTCCCGCTGGTGGGCGTGGTGCTGGGCTACGCCGATCAGGACAGCGCGGTCAAGCCGCGGCTGCCGCGCGCCAGCTTTGTGCACCGCGAACGCTACCAGGCGGCGGAACTGCCGGCTATGATCGCGCAGTACGACGCGTCCATCATGGATTACTGGAAGAGCATTCAGCGCGCCGACGGCCAGCCCTGGTCCGCCAACACCGCGCAGTATTACCGCAACGTGTATTTCCCGCAGGTCGCGCCGGTGGCGCGCAAACAGGGTTTCGGTTTCGATCTGTGATCGCGCCCGCCCACTTTTCCCCGCTTAAATAGAGCCAAGGACATCGCAATGCAAGCCGACAAACTGTTCACCCCGCTGCGCGTAGGCGCCGTGACCCTGAAAAACCGCGTGGCGATGGCGCCGCTGACCCGGCTGCGCAACACCGAGCCGGGCGACGTGCCCACCGCGCTGGCGGAAACCTATTACGCCCAGCGCGCCGGCGCCGGCCTGATCGTGGCGGAAGGCACCCACATCTCCCCCACCGCCAAGGGCTACGCCGGCGCGCCGGGCATCTACAGCGAAGCGCAAGTGGCGGCCTGGACCAAGGTCAACGCCGCGGTGCACGCCAAGGGCGGCCTGACCGCGCTGCAACTGTGGCACACCGGCCGCATTTCCCACCGCTCCTTGCAGCCGGACGGCGAAGCGCCGGTGGCGCCGTCGGCGATCCAGGCCGACAGCCGCACCAATATCCGCGCCGCGGACGGCAGCCTGGTGCGCGAGCAGTGCGACACCCCGCGCGCGCTGGAAGTGTCCGAACTGGCCGACATCCTGGAAGACTATCGCCGCGCCACCGACAACGCGCGCCGCGCCGGCTTCGACCTGGTGGAAATCCACGGCGCCCACGGCTATCTGCTGGACCAGTTCCTGTCGCCGCAGGCCAATGTCCGCACCGACGAATACGGCGGCAGCGTGGCCAATCGCGCGCGCTTCCTGCTGGAGGTGGTGGACGCGGTGGTGTCGGAATGGGACGCCGAGCACGTGGGCATCCGCATCTCGCCGCTGGGCGTTTTCAACGGCATCAGCAATACCGATCAACTGGAGATGGCGCTCTACCTGGCCGAGGAACTGGCCAAGCGCAAACTGGCCTTCCTGCACATCTCGGAACCGGACTGGGCCGGCGGCCCGGTGCTGGACGAGGGCTTCCGCCAGGCGCTGCGCCAGCGTTATCCGGGCGTGATCATAGGCGCCGGCGCCTACACCGCGGAAAAGGCGGAAACCCTGATCCGCCAAGGCTATATCGACGCCGCCGCCTTCGGCCGCAGCTATATCGCCAACCCGGACCTGGCCGAGCGCCTGCAAAGCGGCGCGCCGCTGAACCCGCCGGACCTGGCCACCTTCTACGGCGGCGACGCGCGCGGTTACACCGACTACCCGGCGCTGAACGGCTAAGCCCACCGCTCACCGCCAGGCACGCGGCGCGCCTCCCCCATGGGAGCGCGCCGCTTTTTCATGGCCGCACCCATCCGGGCTTGCCGGCCGGCTATTTTCCGCCCGCGGCCGATACCGGCCGCGTAAGCGAGCATTGACGGGCTTTTAACGCCCGGCCTGCGCCTTGACCGGGCAGCGGGCAACTGTGCACAATCGCTGCCGTGCCGTTCCTCGCGGCACCGGACTTGGCCGTCCGGCGAACTACACTGCGAACAAGCGCTTGAGCTTTGCGTTTGGATCGCTGCACTCGTGCGCGCTCACAATGGCGGGCCGGGTGGGGACACCTTAGCGGGTGTGCCGGAGTCGTGTAGTCCGGTCGGCCAACCCTGTTCGGTCTGCCACCTCCGCTTGGCCGTGGGGGTGGCAATGAAAAACCGCTACACGGAGGTGATCATGTCGATCAAAACCCCATCCCGCCGCCATTACCGTCCAGACCCGGACCCGACGTCCCGCGCGGAATTGCCGTTTGCAGCCAACGCGTCCAACCGGCGCGGCGTTCATTGCTGGCAAGTTCCGCCCATAGACGACCAACACGCCGCGCATTTGCTGGGCCGCGAATTCGCAGGACATTTCATCAAGTATCTGCAGGACAATCCCGACGACGGGCTGCGAAACCTGCTCGCCCAAATCGCCGCGGACATAGACTTTAGCGACGACAGCGCCGCCAAAGGCTATTGGGAAGGCTTCTTCAGCCTGCTTGAGCAAGTGCTGGCGCTGACCACCTCGCTGCTGGACGTATTCGATTACATCGACCGGCTCAACGCCCGGGAGGCCGCGGAACGCGCGCTAAAGCCCGCCGCCGCGGCCGGTACTTAACAATTTCAGCAAGCGCCAAGCGCGCCGGCATGAAAAAAGGAAGCCTCCCGGCTTCCTTTTTTTAACGCCCGGCGCAACGCGCGGGACAATCAGTTGCGGCCGCAGCAGGCCTTGTACTTCTTGCCGCTGCCGCACGGGCAGACGTCGTTGCGGCCCACTTTGTCGCCTTCGCGGCGCACGGTGCTGGGCGCCTGTTCCTTGGCGCGCCAGTAGGTGTGGACCGCGGCCAGCGCTTCCAGCATTTCTTCCTTGTAGCCTTCCACTTCTTCGTCGCTGAAGGTCAGCAGGTCTTCGCCGTCTTCCTGCTCGAAAGCGCCGCCCAACACCAGCATCGGCATCATCAGGCTTTCAAAGCCCTCGTCCTCGTCGGCCACTTCGAACCAATCGGTGTCCACCACGTCCAGCGCGTAGAGGAAGGCGTTGGCCCACGGCCAGTAGTCCGGCTCGTCGCTGTCGTCTTCCGCGTACAGGATCAGGTCCAGCTCGTCGCCGGTCGCCAGCGCGGCGGCGGTGGCGTCGTACAGCTTCTGCAGCAGGGTTTTCAGTTCCGCCGCGTCGTCCGCGTTTTCAAAGGCCGGCGCGTCGCCCAGCACTTCTTCCAGCCAGAAATCGGCGTCCACCGCGTCCGGACCGCACGCCAGCGCGGCGAAAAAGCCCTGCACTTCGTCCGGGCGCATGGTGCTGCCGCTGGCGGACAAGGGGGTCAGCAGGTTTTCCAGACGCAGCAGATCGGCGTCGTTGAATACGGTAGTCATGATGGATTCCTCAGCTTAAAGATCAGTCTGGCGGCATTGTAAGCCAAAAAGCCCCGGCAAGCCGGGGCTTTTGCTCCCATTGTTTGAGACGGGTCAGGCGGTTTTGCCGTCCGCCAGACCCAACTTCTCCTTCATCTTCTCTCGCATGACGAATTTCTGAATCTTGCCGGTGATGGTCATCGGGAAACTATCGACGAATTCGATGTAACGCGGAATCTTGTAATGCGCGATCTGCCCCTGGCAAAAAGCACGGATATCGTCGGCGTCGGCGCTCTCGCCGTCGCGCAGCCGGATCCACGCGCACAACTCCTCGCCGAAGCGCTCGTCCGGCACCCCGATCACCTGCACGTCCTGAATCTTGGGATGGCGGTAGAGAAACTCCTCCACCTCGCGCGGATAGATGTTCTCGCCGCCGCGGATCACCATGTCCTTGACCCGGCCGACGATGTTGACGTAGCCGTCCGCGTCCATCTCCGCCAGATCGCCGGTGCGCATCCAGCCGGCGGCGTCTATCGCCTCCGCGGTCTTGGCCGGGTCGCCCCAATAGCCGGGCATCACCGAATAACCGCGCGTGCACAACTCGCCGCTCTGGCCGCGCGGCGTGATGCGGCCTTCCACGTCCACGATCTTCACCTCCACGTGCGGATGGATGCGCCCCACCGTGGCCACGCGCTTGTCCAGCGGCGTGTCGGTGGCGCTCTGGAAGCTCAGCGGACTGGTCTCGGTCATGCCGTAGCCTATGGTCACCTGGCTCATATTGAGCTGGCTGGTCACCCGCTTCATCACCTCGATCGGACACGGGCTGCCGGCCATGATGCCGGTGCGCAGCGTGGACACGTCGTAATCGGAAAAATCCGGCCGATCCAGCACCGAGATGAACATCGTCGGCACCCCGTGCAGGCCGGTGCAGCCCTCCTCCTGCACCGTGCGCAACACCTCCTGCGCGTCGAAGCTCTCCGCCGGAAACACCATGGCCGCGCCGTGGCTCAGGCACAGCAAGGTGCCCAGCACCATGCCGAAGCAATGATAAAGCGGCACCGGGATGCATAGCCGGTCGTCCGGGCCGAAAGCCATCGCCGCGCCGGCGAAGTAAGCGTTGTTCAGGATGTTGTGATGGGTCAGGGTGGCGCCCTTGGGGCTGCCGGTGGTGCCAGAGGTGAACTGGATATTGATCACGTCGTCGAACTGCAGCGTCTCGCCCAAGCGCTGCAACCCGGCTTTCTCCTCGGCCGACGGCGCGGCCATCAGATCGGCGAAATTGAACATGCCCGGCGTGCGCTGCTGCCCCAGACGGATGACGATTTCCAGCTGCGGCATGGCGGCGGACTTGAGCCGGCCCGGCTCGCTGCCGGCCAGCTCCGGCAGCAGATCCGCCGCCATCGCCAGGTAGTCGCTGCTCTTGAAGCTGGGCGACAGAATCAATGCGCGGCAGCCCACCTTGCTCAGCGCGTATTCCAGCTCGGAGCGGCGATAGGCCGGATTGATGTTGACCATGATCAGGCCGGCCTTGGCGGTGGCGAACTGAGTCAACACCCATTCCGCGTTGTTCTGCGACCAGATGCCGATGCGGTCGCCGGGCTTGAGTCCCAGCCGGATCAGGCCGCAGGCCAGCCGGTCCACCTGCTCGCGCAATTCCTCGTAACTCCAGCGTATCTGCTGATGGCGCACCACCAGCGCTTCGCGGCGGCCGTGCTCGCGGCAGGTCTGGTCGAACAACTGGCCTATGGTCTGGCCGATCAAGGCTTGCGGGCTGGCGCCGTGGACATAGCTGGGCAAGGTCATCGAATCTCTCTCTCCTGGTGGACGGTACGCATCGCTTTTGTTTTTTTCATTCATCCCACAAGTTGACGATTACGTAAACGTAAATCATGCTAGGGCTGAGAACGCGTTAAAAAAAAGCTACAATCGCCGCTTGCCTTGGAACACACCATGACCGAACCCGAATTCTTCAGCATCTCCGACCTGGCGCGCGACTTCGACGTCACCCTGCGCACCATCCGCTTCTACGAGGAACAGGGCCTGATAGAACCGCAGCGCGACGGCCGCCAGCGGGTGTTCAACCGCCGCGACCGCGCCCGGCTCAAGCTGATCCTGCGCGGCAAGCGCATCGGCCTGTCCTTGTCCGACATCCGCGAAATCCTGGACCTGTACGAGCAGGCCCACGACGAGGCCAGCCAGTCGCAAAAACTGCTGGACCTGGTGCTGGAACGCCGCCGCCTGCTGGAAGAACAGCGCCGAGACATCGACGCGGTGCTGGAAGAAATCACCCGCCTGGAAAGCCACTGCCGCACGGTGCTGGCGCAGCCGCCGGCCGCGCGCAGCGCCTGAGAACCTGTTTACGATCTGCTGCGCGTCGACGATACCGCGTTGGAACCGAGCTCAAAATGCTCATGCACCACGCGGACATTGAGCTGGCTCTCAAAACCAGTTCACGATCAAGCAGGCCATCAAGCCCACACCATCACCTCGGCCACCGGCCGACGCGGCTTCTGCGGCCAATTGCCGGCCGCCGCCCGCCCCACCGTCACCAGCATCACCGGCAACTCGTCCGCGCCCAGGCCAAACTCCCGCGCCACCGCGGCCGCGTCGAAACCGCCCATCGCGCAACTGGCCAGGCCGCGCTCCTCCGCCGCCAGCAGCAAGACCATCGTCGCCAATGAGGCGGAACGGATCGCCTCGTCGCGCTGCGCGCGCGCGTCGTCCCGGTGGGCGTTCTCCGCCGCGCGCAGCCAGCTGTCGCCGACCTCCGGCGGCAGAATGCCGGCGTCCACCGCCGGCCGCAGCGACGCCTCCAGCCCGCGATGCGCGTTCAGCGTGCCGCAGCAGATGAAGGTCACCGCCGCGTCCGCCACTTTTTGCTGGCCGTAGCTGGCCGCCTGCAAACGGCGCTTGGCCTCGGCGCTGCGCACCGCGACGAACTTCCAGTTCTGCAAATGGTAGGCCGACGGCGCGCGGGTGGCGGCGTTCAGCAACTGCTCGATCTCCGCGTCCGCCAACACATGGGACGGATCGAAGTGATTGGCCGACACGCGCTGGTCCAACAAGGTTTGCAAAGCGCTCTTCATGAACAGACTCCTTATTTGATTGCTGCTGATTGATTCCATTACCGCTCAAGACCGCGCGCGCGCCGCGCCGGCCATGATCTGCTTGTCCGCCGGCGGCGGCGCGGCCATGCTGCGCTGCACCGCCAGCACGCTGGCCAGCACCGTGGCCAGGCCGGCCAGCTGCAAGGGTCCCAAGGCCTGCCCCAGCAACAGCCAGCCCAACAGCACCGCCGTCAGCGGGCTGAGCAGGCCCAGCGAGGACACCGCCACCGACGGCAGCCGCGTCAGCCCGCGAAACCACAATAAATAGGCTAGCAAGGCGCCGAACAGGCAGAGATAGCCGTAACCCAGCCACTGCGTCGCGCCCAGCGCCGGCAAGGCCGGGTCCAGCGCCCAGGCCAGCGGCGCCAGCATCAGCCCGCCCAGGGCCAGTTGCCAGCCGGTCAAGGCGGCGAGCGGCGCGCTCGGCCGCCAGCGCCGGGTCAGATAAGTGCCGCTGGCCATCGCCGCCGCGCCGCCCAGCGCCGCCAACATGCCGATGCCATCCCAGACCGCGCCCGGCGACAACAGCAAGGCCGCCATGCCCGCCACCCCGGCGACGCCGGCCCAGGCGGCCGTCCGCGCCGGGCGGCGGCCGTCCAGCCCCCAGGCCAGGCCCATCACCAGCAGCGGCTGGGTGGCGCCCAGCACCGCGGCCAGGCCGCCCGGCAAGCGATAGGCGGCCACGAACAACAGCGCCTGGAACACGCCGATGTTCAAGGCGGACAAGACCAGCAGACGGCCCCACTCGCCGCGCCGCGGCAGGTGGCGGCTGGCCAGGATCAACAACAAGCCGGCCGGCAACACCCGCAGCAAGGCGGCGGTGAACGGCCGGTCCGGCGGCAGCAGCTGGGTGGTGACGATATAGGTGGAGCCCCAGATCGCCGGAGCCAGCGCGGTCAACAACACATCGCTCCAACGGGAGGCCATCAGGCGCGCAGACATGGGCATTCCTTTCGCAATCGCTTATAATCGCATCGAAAACTAACTTGAATTCAAGATAACATTGCCTTGAATTCAAGACAAATAAAATCTTGAATTCAAGATAAAGGAATGCGCATGACGCAACAGAACGCCGGCGACGCCGTGGACGCCATCCTGGCGCAATGGCACCGGGAACGGCCGGACCTGGACGTGGCGCCGATGGGCCTGATCGGCCGGCTGCGCCGCTGCTCCGTGCTGCTGCAGCACAGGCTGGACGCCACTTTCGAGCAATTCGGCCTCAGCGGCTGGGAGTTCGACGTGCTGGCCACGCTCAGACGCGCCGGCGCGCCGCACAGCCTGGCGCCCACCGCGCTGTTCTCCTCGCTGATGATCAGCTCCGGCACCATGACCCACCGGCTGAAAGTGCTGGAAAGCAAGGGCTGGATCGAACGCGCCGCCTGCGCCGAGGACGCGCGCAGCACCCTGGTGCGCTTGACCGAGAGCGGGCTGGAACTGATAGACCGCGCCGTCACCGCCCACGTGGCCAACGAGCACGCCATCCTGTCCGGCCTCAACCAGCGCAGCCAGGACGCGCTGGACCGCAAGCTGGCGGAGTTGCTGGCGGCCTTGGAACCTCCAGCGTCATGACGCCCGCCTAATCTGCGCCCGCCTGCGGCCAAAGCCCGCCGCATGGCTTAAAATCAGGGCTTGAGGCCGGCCCGAGCGGGCGCGGCCGCCCCACTCCCGACGCCATGATAGAAAACCAAGCCATGCTGCTGGCGGTGTTCGAACGGGCGGCGCTGATGTTGATGGCGCTGTTCTTCCTCACCCGCACCCGCCCGTTTCAACACCTGTTGCGCAAACAGGACCACAGCCCGGCCGAACTGGCGGCGGTGTCGCTGCTGTTCTGCCTGTTCGCCGTGTTCAGCACCTATACCGGCATTCCGGTGGACGGCTCCCTGGTCAATGTGCGCATCATCGCCATCCTGTCCGGCGGCATCCTGTTCGGCCCCTGGGTGGGGATACCGGCCGGCATCGTCTCCGGCCTGCACCGCTACCTGATAGACATCAACGGCTACACCTCGCTGCCCTGCCTGATCTCCAGCGTCTGCGCCGGCCTGCTGGCCACCTGGATACACTGCCGCGCCGACCGGGGGCGGCTGTGGCTGTACGGCATCCTGGCCGGCATGCTGTGCGAAGGGCTGACCATGGGCCTGATCCTGCTCTTGACCGAGCCGGCGGTGGGCGTGCCCATCGTCAGCCACATCGCCTTCCCGATGATTGTCGGCACCGTCTGCGTCGGCCTGATCATCAAGCTGGTGCAAGACCTGAACGACGAAAAAGAACTGCTGGCCGCGCGTCAGGCCAAGCTGGCGCTGACCATCGCCAACCGCACCCTGCCCTATTTCCAGAACCTGGACCGCGACGCCATGGTCCAGGTCTGCACCGTGATCCGGGACCAGCTGGACGCCGACGCGGTGGCCATCACCAACACCTCGGACGTGCTGGCCTATGTCGGCCTGGGCAAGGACTACTACGAGATGGACGAGCACTCCGCCATCGGCGCCATCACCCGCCAGGCCATTGCCGGCGACCAGATCATCATCGAGAACAATCTGCAGCAATACCACCTGGCGGACTTCCACTCGGTGATCATCATCCCGCTGCGCGAAAAGGCCGGCGTCAGCGGCACGCTGAAAATCTTCTACCGCAAGAGCCACGGCATCAGCACGCCGCTGCGCGAAGTGGCGGTGGGCCTGTCCCAGCTGATCTCCACCCAGATGGAAGTGTCGCGGGTCAAACAGCTGGAAGAAATGGCGCGCAAGGCGGAATTCAGCGCGCTGCAAAGCAAGATCAACCCGCACTTCCTGTTCAACGCCCTGAACGCCATCTCCTCGCTGATCCGCATCCAGCCGCAGCAGGCGCGCCAGCTGATCGCCAACCTGGCGGACTACCTGCGCTACAACCTGTCGCTGGGCGACCGGCTGATCGACATCCAGGAAGAACTGCAGCAAGTGCGCGACTACGTGGCGATAGAACAGGCGCGCTTCGGCGCCAAGCTGACGGTGGACTTCGACATCGACGACGTGCACGTGCGCATCCCCAGCCTGCTGTTGCAGCCGCTGGTGGAAAACGCCATCCTGCACGGCATCCAGCCGCGCAAGGAGCCGGGACGGGTCAGCATCGCGGTCAAGCGTGACGGCGCCAAGGTGCATGTCTGCGTGCGCGACACCGGCTACGGCGTCAGCCAGGAAGTGCTGGACGGCGTGGCCGCCGGCACGCTGTCCAGCCGCAGCATCGGCCTGAGCAACGTCAACCAGCGGCTCAAGCTGCTATACGGCGAGGGCTTGCGGCTGACCCGGCTGGAGCCCGGCACCGCCGTCTGTTTCGACCTGCCCGCCGCCGAGGAGCCGACATGCTGAAAGCCCTGATCGTGGAAGACGAATACCTGGCGCGCGAAGAGCTGGCCTATTTGATCCGCGAGCACAGCCGCATCGACATCGTCGCCAGCGTGGAAGACGGGCTGGAAGCGTTCAAATTCCTGCAGGAACACGAAGTGGACGTGGTGTTCCTGGACATCAACATCCCGTCGATAGACGGCCTGCTGCTGGCCAAGAACCTGCACAAATCGTCGCGGCCGCCGCGCATCGTCTTCGTCACCGCCTACAAGGAGTTCGCGGTGGAAGCGTTTGAAGTGGAGGCCTTCGACTACATCCTGAAGCCTTACAACGAGGCCCGCATCATCAATCTGCTGGCCAAGCTGGAAGCGCAGACGCCGCCGGCCGCCGCCGCGCCGGCCGAAGCCCCGGCCGCCAGCCGCACCGTCAACCTGGTCAAGGGCGACAGCATCATCGTCACCCCCTGCGAACAGATCTACTACGCCGAGGCCGACGAGAAAGTCACCCTGGTCTACACCGCGCACGACCGCTACGTGATGTCGATGAGCATCAGCGAGTTCGTCGCCCGCCTGCCGGCCGACAGCTTCTTCCGCTGCCACCGCTCCTACTGCGTCAACATCCACAAAATCCGCGAGATCGCGCCCTGGCTCAACAGCACCTACATCATCAAGCTGTACGACCTGAAAGCCGAGATTCCGGTCAGCCGCAGCAATATCAAGGCCTTCCGGCAGTTGATGCATCTTTGAGCGTTGGTCGCCCGCGCGGCGCATCAAACCGGCTGCCAGCCGGCTCCTGAATAAGAACCTGTTCATAATCTGCTGCGCTGCGGCGATACGGCGTTGAAACCGGCTTCGAAATGCTCATGTACCCTATGTACACTCCGCTTTCTCAGCCGTTTTCGCCTTGTCTCGCTCTGGCTCGCGAGATTTTGAACAGGCTCTAAGGCCAGACATTCCATTGGCAAGCCGGCTTTGCAATGGAAATGCCATCCACTCATTCGAGCCATTTTCAGGGCCTGCAACTGGTTCGCCGCCGTCTGCACTTCATTCCGCGCCGCCTGCATCTCATGCCGCCGCCGCGCCCCCTACATAAGCACAGGCTTATAGTCACACCAACAGTAATGACTTTAAGCGAGCAGCGCCATGAACGCCTCAAACACCATCCGCTACCGTACCCTGGCCGGCACCGTCCTCACCCAATTCGCGCTAGGCTCCGTCTACACCTGGAGCCTGTTCAACGCCCAACTCTCCGCCAAGCTGTCCGAGCCGGTCAGCCAGGTGGCTTTCGCCTTCGGCCTGCTCAGCCTGGCGCTGGCGGTGGCCTCCTCGCTGGCCGGCAAACTGCAAGAACGCTTCGGCGTGCAGCGCGTCACCCTGGGCGCCGGCCTGATGCTGGGCCTGGGCTTCTTCCTCACCGCCCAAGCCAATAATCTGGTCATGCTCTATCTGTGCGCCGGCGTGCTGGTGGGCCTGGCCGACGGCGCCGGCTACCTGCTGACGCTGTCCAACTGCGTCAAATGGTTTCCGGAGCGCAAGGGCCTGGTATCCGCCTGCGCCATCGGCGCTTACGGCCTGGGCAGCCTGGGTTTCAAATACATCAATCTGGCGCTGCTGGCCCGCTTCAGCCTGGAAACCACCTTTGAGCTGTGGGGCCTGATCGCCATGGCCATGGTGGTGGCCGGCAGCCTGCTGATGCGCGACGCGCCGCAGCAGCAAGCCGCCGCTCAACAAACCGCCAGCCATGACTACACCCTGGCCGAGGCGATGCGCCAACCGCAGTACTGGATGCTGGCGCTGATGTTCCTGACCGTGTGCATGAGCGGCCTGTACGTGATCGGCGTGGCCAAGGACATTGGCGAAAGCTATGTGCACCTGCCGGCGCTGACCGCCGCCAACGCCGTCGCGGTGATCGCGGTGGCCAATCTGTCCGGCCGCCTGGTGCTGGGCATTCTCTCCGACAAGATGCCGCGCATCCGGGTGATCACCATCGCCCAGATTGCCGCGCTGGCCGGCATGCTGACCCTGCTGTTTGTGCCCCTGAACGCCACCCTGTTCTTCCTGGCCATCGCCTGCGTCGCCTTCAGCTTCGGCGGCACCATCACCGTCTACCCGTCGCTGGTCAGCGATTTCTTCGGCCTCAACAATCTGACCAAGAACTACGGCGTGATCTATCTGGGCTTCGGCATCGGCAGCATCGTCGGCTCCATCGTCGCTTCGCTGTTCGGCGGCTTCCTGGCCACCTTCCACCTGATCCTGGCGCTGTTGATCGTCGCGCTGCTGTTCTCGCTGACCATCCGTCAGCCGGGCAGCAGCAAGGAAGCGGAGTTCGAAGCCGAGCCGCACCTGGGCAAGGCCTGATTCCCGCGCCGCTCGCCGCAACGCCCCCGTTTTGGGGGCGTTGTTGTTTGATTGAATCCGCTGCGCGGATGATGATTTTGATTGCCGGGGCTGCCCGGCGGGCAGGAAGGGGAATTTGCTCGGCCAAATTCCCCTTCACCCCAAAGGCCGCCCTGCAAGCCTGGCCTGCGGCTTCCCGCCGGGTCCCGTCAGGCCCGAGGCGCGGCTGAACTCGCACCGCGCTAATGTAACGCGGCGCGCTATTTGTCACTCATTTGCACTTTTTTTGGCACCGTGGATTGTTGTGCATTTTGGTTATATAGCGAGCTTGCCATCCCTGCTTGGCCAGCCCTTTAAAGGGCTAAGTTCTGGCAAGGTAGGTGCGTGCTAACCATGTTCAAGAAAGATGGATGCTACTGCCTTTGCGCATTCCTCGAGTTGGCCCCGTTGACTGTTGCCACCAAATCACCGCCACTTAAACGAAACTCTCCGCCAACTTGAACTTTTATCTCTTCGACTTGCACCTTTACAGGCTGATTGGCTGCTTGCTGCATCTTCTGTGCCAGCATATCGAGCCCGGTGGAGGCATTGAGAGAGGATTGCAGCAAACCTAACTGAGGGATAGGGGCTGCACTGCTAGGGGCATTGCGTAGATCAATAGGCGGTGCTTTTGATCGTGCCTCATCTTGGCTATAGCGTTTCAACCACTGCTCGTTTTCGGCGGCGTAGCCATCGCCAAACTGATACCAGGGCTGATAGCGTTTGCGTGCTGCATCAATTTGCGCTTGCGAGTACCGGGAACGAATTTGCTTCCAAAGGGCTTTCCCATTTTTTAGCTCCTCATCTTCCTGATCGGTGGTGAAGTTTGCCAAGGATAGAGCTGCCAGGCCAAGCCCTCCCGCTCGTAGAGCCACGCCAGCATTACCGGTGGCACGGGTTGCGGGACCATTCCCCCCAGATCGAGAGCCAGGTAACCCGCCTCTCCCCATCAAAAGCATTGGTAACGCAGCTGCGCCGGCAGCAGCAGCCAAGGCGCTGATGGCAGTTGTCGCACCAACCAGCGAAGCAGTGAGACCAGGGTATTGAGAGCCATACTCAGCAAGCTTGCCAGCAACATCGCCAGCAACACTATTGAGTTTGCCAACAGAGTCGTATAACCCTCTTTCCTTGGCATTTGCCACCTGTTGAAACTTAAAGCTATCTTGCTCTTTCATGAACAGATGGTTTGTCTCAACATCTTGTGCACCACCTGCTTTTGTCTTTTTATCCAGTTCGGCAAGTTTTGCCGGATCAAACAAGATAGGTAGCAGCCCAAGTAGGGCCTGCCTGTCTTGAACGGTTTTGCCAATACCTTTTGCCATCATAATATCGGCCATGCTGGCGAACATATCCGATTTGTCTTTGTCGCCGGCAGATGATTTTACCCGCTGTTCCAGCTTGGCAAACTCGGGGTCTGCCTTTGCAACCTTGCTCACCAGTGCTGTAAATGCATCGACAGCATCCATGCCTTTTTCTCTGGCTTGTATCAAGGTGCCATACAGGTCTATCCCTTTTTCTCCACGCTTTTTATCACCGAAGGTGCGAGCGCTGATTTTCTTAAAATCGTTTGCTGTATCTGCTGAGGTAAGTTTTTGCAGAAAGTTGAGGACGTTATTTCCCGCCTCTTCTGTACCACCCGCCGCTGTTACGGCCATTTGGCTGACAGAAAGAATCTTTGAAAGCCCATCGATTCCACGAAGTCCTGCGACTCCGCCAACGGCCAGCAGTTTGGGCAACCATTTTGCCATGTCTTTAAGTTCAAAGCCGCCAAGTTGGCCAGCTTTCAAAGCCATCCCTAAAGCTTTCGGGATTTGATCAATTGGAATTTTGGCATTTTGCACTGCGGCCATGACTACATCAGTCATTTCCTCTGCACTGGAACCCGATGCAGTGGCCGCCTTACTGATCATGGGGAGCAGCTTGCCAGCCTGTTGTGGGGAGAAAATACCGCGTGCAATCAGTTTATCAAGTGCGGCGGCGTTATCATCGTTAGTCCCACCTTCAAGACCAGCTGTAGCGATATAGTCTTGCAACTGTTTTTTGCCATCCCGGCGGCGTTGTAATTGCTCTTCAACCGAAAGCTTTCTCCCATTCTCTTCCGTGTCGTTGAAGGCAGTGTTTGCCATTTGCGCCAAGCGCATGTCGTAGTTGGCCACTCTACGCATGGGGGAAGAGAGCACCGCACCACCTGCGACTGTTCCTACTGCCACAGCTGCCAACGTTTTCGAGCCAGCAGCAAGATTTCGGTGCAATTGGCTGACACCAGTCATTTCGCGGCGAAGCTCTTTGACCTGATCCCGCATTGCACTGTAGGCGCGGGTTTGCTCCCGCGCCGTCATGGTGCCGCTGCTGGCCAGGCGCTTGTAGGCGGCCTCGGTCTGCTGAATCTCGCGTTGTATGGCGCGCTCCGACCTGACGCCCAGTTGCTCCCGTGCGGAGGCCATACGCTGGCTTTCACGCGACAGGCCGATGACGGCCTTCTCGGCGCGCTGGGTGTTCTTCTCCAAATCCTGCATTGCCCGCGCAATTGGGCGCGAGGCTTCGTCGCGGGCCTTGAGAATTAAACCAACTTCAGGTGCTCTTGCCATGTTTAACCTGGCTTTCTTTTACGCTGGGATTTAATGCTGCGCTGCTCGACGCCACCGCGCTGACGTGTCTTGCCGCCGTACAAGCTATTGACGGCGGCAAGGAAGCCTTCAAACTCGACGGCGCTTAGCTCGCGGGCCCGGCATTCGGAGATGCCGTGCCGGCCGAGGACGACGACGGCGAGTCGGAACCCGCTGAGTTGCTCTTCGGCCGCATCCGCTTTTTTTTGAGACGATCCCGCGCCTCTGCCATCACGTCGAAGTCGTCATCTACCATACCAACCAGCAGCTCGTAGGTGATCGCCTCACGCGGGATGCTGCCCAGCTTCACCAAGCTAGCGGCTAACATCATCGTGTTGATGCGAAAATTGGAGCTGCCACTGCGGGCCTCAATGGCGTCGATGTTGTCGCCTACTGTCGGCAAGCGCAGCTCGAATTCGTAGTGCATCTGGCCAGACCCTGCCGGGTACTCCACGCCATATTGCAATTCGTCTTTTTCGGTCATGGCAATCGTCCTTTCGCGTGACTTGCTTATGAAAATAAGTTGGTAGCAGGGGGCCACCTTTTGTCTCGGCGGTGGACTGCTACCGGTTCCAAAGCCAACCATATTCGGGCTTGTTGAGTGGTGACTATGATCGGCCTATCTCGTCACCATCCGCCCCCCAGCCTGTCGGAGGGACAGGACTCGCTGAACTCACTTAGTCCAAATGCGACGTGACGATCACGTCCAGCAGGCCATAATTCGGATTCGATGCGCCGTTCTCCAGTCTTTCGGCCTGCGCGATGTAGAAGGCCGCTTCGCGGTTGGAACTCCCCACCAGCAGGATGTTCGGTTTGATACCCAGCGGGCGACCTTCATCGGTCTTTTGCGCCGTCATGGCGGCGTACAGTGCATTGAAGTTGGCCGCAGTCAGATCGCGGCGGCTGGCAAAGGCCTGCTGCCAGAAGGCAAAGCCGACGTTCAGTCGAGCATCCACGCCATACAGGAATTCATCCCGCATGAAGACGTTTTCGTCATTTTCGTTGGTCAGTTTTTTCAGCGCATACGGACGGCGTTCCTGCATGATGAACGGCTTGAGCGGGCGGGTAGTGTCCAACAGGAACCACGTGGGTTTGGCTTCAGGCTCGGTGGCCGGGGCTTGATAGTTGGCAACCGAATCCACGCCTGCCTTGGTGACGACCGGATGATCGGTGTCAAAGAAGTACTGGCCGTCATAGCACGGGGTCGAGAAGCCGGAGCGAATCAGTTCGAACAGTAGTTCATCGGGGTGCGCGGCGGCGGCGTTGCCCATTTCTTGGAACAGAGGCCCCATGACACCAATGCGGTCATCTTCGATGTCTTCGCGCTTGAGCGAGATGGTAGATTCAAACTTACGGTTCTTGATGGCATAGCCGTGCGCCGTCAAACTGCTGACCTGGCGTTCGCCCAGCCATTCCCGTAAGCGGGGAAACTGCCCCAGCCAGGCATAGTTTTCCTCGCTGGAGACAGACGTCACCTTGGTTGCCAGGTTCGGCCATTCTGGCTTGGCGGTCTCCACCCCCTTGTTGAACAGAGTGTTTACGTTCGTATAGATGGCTTTGAGCGTGTTAGCGTTAACAATCATTTCGTATCACTCCTCTACATGTGTTTAATTGGCGTTTAAAAACGCCTCTACTGCGTTTTTTTGTGGCTTTCGTAGCCCTGAGCAGGGTTTGGTCACAAAATCGTTTTTAAACGCGTTTCTGGCTTAAGTGCTAGTCGGTTCGTCGGCTACGCTATTGGCTGAGCGGGCCTTGCCAAAGATCACGTACACCTGACGTTCGCTGAGCTGGAACTCTTCTGCCACCTGAGGCACAGAGAAACCATCCCGCAAACGGGACACAATACGGGTGTTACGAGCGTCGATCTCGCCAGCTTTATTTTTGGGTATATAGAGACGGTCCCCGCCAAAATGGGCACACATCTTGGCTGTACCCTCTTCGCCGAAGCGGGTGTGCCAGATATCTTTCAGGCCATCACCATGGAAATATTTAGGAATACGAATGGTGTGTCCGCCATAGGCTTCACACATATTGATGGTCCCTTTTTCGCCAAGCAGCGACAGGAGCATTTCATAGGTGGTGCTCGGTTCGCGCATCTCAGTCTCCTCTGTGATGAAATGATTCACGACAAAGATAAGCGACTGAAACTCGACACCTGCAAATGATGGTTTTCAGTGGATTGGCAGCGGCTTTTTTAGGATGCTCCAAACCTGTCGGGTGGTCAGTTGATACTTGCGTGCCAGCTCTTCAACCGCTGTTGTGGCGCTACTATTGCTAAGCATGCGATCGAAGCCCCTTAAGATTTCGATGTCCCTCCCAAGCCTCAACGCCCGGGTAGCTTTGGGTATCGCCACGACTTCGCATGCGTAGTTTTTTGCCAGCTTACTGGCGGCTTCGTAGCCGGTTGCCTCGGCAATTCTTTCATAAGCAAGTAAGCCTTCTTCTCGCTTCATGGCTGGAATGGCCAAGGTTTTTCCACCAAATGTTTTTACCAAGCTCAAAAATGCGTCAGCACCAATAGTCTCTAGAAGCTCGGCGCAAAACCCCCCTTTAATGTGCACCAGTTCTACCAACGCCGAATTAATACTTTTTTTATCTAGTTTAAAAGTGCCGCCACATAACGTTTCGAACCCTCTCTCCACTATCGAGGCCTTGCCATTGGAAAGAATTCTGTAAACGTCTCGCTCGGATATGTCGTATTTCTCTGCCAACATTCTTACTGAGTTGTGTTTTCCAAATGCTTGCGACAGCACTTCGCGGTCTTTTGTTATTTGTGCATCACGAGCATCAAAAAACGCTTGAAGACAGCGCGGAACAGACAAATGCCTGTTGCCAAATTCTTGGCTAAGTTTCTCCATGGCCTCATAGCCAATGACTTCTGCAATGGCTTCATATCTAGCCATACCATCGGACCGCTTCCCCTTGCCAATAGTAAGTTGAATGCCGCCAAAGTGCTTGATTAGCAAATGTGTAGGCTCTATCCCAATTAGTAAGATTAGTCTTTTTACCATCTTTGGGAGGCTGCTGCTATGCATGACTTTTCCTTTTCCTGATTTCCCCCTTATATTTTCTAATTTACTCCTATATGAATAGCCTGAAATAATTCACTTGAGTTTAATTGTCGTTGATTTTGGCTGTGAAAACGTCGTGCATTAATGCTTGCGTAAAAATGAAACTCCTATTTATCTCCATCTCTATGTCTGGTTGACTTTCCATAGTTTTTCTAGTGAAAAATATCTGCCACGATTCACTGTTGCTGTTCGTGGTGTTTCGCTATAGTCGTCTCAACCGACAGCAGACCTTTACTTAACTTTCCTCGGAGGACGTATGGACGAACAAATTTTTTGGTTTGATGGCAAAGAGACGCCCAACCAGCGTGGAGTTACGCTTCGTATCAAGGCGGATGAGTTGTCCATTGGAATAGTTGTAGGGGAGGAGGATGAGCTGTCTTGTTCCTTGGGGGCTGAACAAGTTGCAAAGCTATGCACAGTTATGAGCGAGTGGCTTACCAAGCACAACCAAGCTGATTTGCTACGGCGGGCGGCGGGGCTCTAATGCTAGACCTAGCCTTTCATCATAAGGAGCATCGCAGCGATGCTCGTGCCCATGCCTTGCTAGAAGTGACAAAAGGGATTAGCATTGAGTCAGGTGCTAGTAACACCTGAATAGTCTTGTGACTCGAAAACCCTCAGCGGCACGATTAGGCCGCTCGCGCTTACAGCGCTTGCGGCTTTTTTGTGTTAGCCACAGCAGTGGCAGTCCATCAGTTTCTCCTATGGGTGCGTCCTTGCATCATGGGTATGGTTGATGGGTGGGAGTGCGAGGAATACAAGACCCGCAAGGGGAATAACTCCGCGGACTGAGGGCCGTTACTAGCTCCCACCCGCCCATCTAGTAAATGGGCAACGACTAATGCTCTCCCTCAGGAGTACCGATCATGGTTGCTCACCTTAGCCTGCCTGTTGTAGTCGCAGTACAGCCGCTGCACAGCGTGTTTTCGTTCCCTCGTTGCTATTCCGTGGCACATGCCTCTTTGGCTAGTGATGAAGGCATCCGTGCGATTGATGCTCAAGTTGATCTTGAAGCCATACGTATCCAAGCCCTCGGTCTTTGTCAGCAGCATCTTACATTGTCTCCATTAGAACGTTTCGAGCAACTCAAAGCAGCGTTGGCGAACGCTATTGTGGATGATGGTCAACAGTTGGATTCAACCGAGCTGACCTCCGACCTCGTCCGCCACTTGTTTAAAACCATTGGCAAGTAAAGCTGACCAGGCCTCAGTTAGAGCAAAGCCCGCGATTAGCGGGCTTTGCTGCTCCATAAACTCCATGAACTGCATGGCAGTTAGGGTACACTTTAGCTACAGCCGATTGACTAGGGGGTTATTGCTTAACCACCATGAAACCCTTGCAACACAATGGCGTGAGCACATAGAGCGCCCTCAAGTGAGACGGCACACCTAGCGATGCACTTCGCTTATCTTGATCAGGAACAGTCTTTTCAGTTATAAGGCGGTGCTTCTTCCTGGATTCCCTGGCAGTACAAGGCTTTCGCTATATCTCATAAAGTTGTTATTTACGCTCATTTCAGTGTCAAAATTGCGCAAATATCGCTCATTTTTTCCTATTTAGTGCCAAAAATTTTGCAAGAAAAAAATCATGCCTCTCACCCTGAGAGCCTTATATGGCAAAGGTTTCAAGGCATCCTAAGGCCACATCTTCCCAGAGACAAAATAACCACCACCCCACAGCTAACGTCGCGGTGCTCGAACAAGCAGCCGCTTAAAACCTCGGGCCTGCCACCCGACGGCAGGCTTGAAGGGACCGGGGCACATCGGATACGTAGTGTGCTTCGCATCCAGCCCTACCACACAGTCCGTGTTGAAAACCACTGAAAGCCTCTTGTAGACCTCGAAGACTTGACGCCCTTCACCCACTCGCCAACAATGGCCACCGCGCTGCTACACAAACAGCGCCGGGATTAGTCTCCCGTTTTACTTTCAGCGGACACGCCGCGTTTTGCGGCTTTTTCGTGTCCGATTGCTATTGCTTTGCCTAAATCTGGGCGGGCCGTGGCAAGGGCGCCCTTGGGCGCGCTGGACTGAAAGCCGGTGAGACTAACCTTGTCATGTGCCCGCCTTGCCGCCTTGCGGCTAGGCCCTTCTGCTCAGGAGGTTGCAAATGGTAAAGCCTGTCCATCCGGTGCTAGGCATCGAACTCTCTCCGTCCTCTGCTGAAACCCAAGACATCCGTCTGGACTCCGTATCCCCACTCCCACCGCTAGGCCCGCGCTCGCGCTACCGGTTTGCCGGTCCCCACGCCAAAGACCTCAGCCTGCCCTTCATACGCCGTATCGAAGGCCGCACCTATCCGCATTACTGGCAGCCGGCCGAGGCCAAGGATGAGTTCGAAGCCTGCGCCTTGGGTCGCCAGTACGCCGCCCATCTGGCGCAGTTGCTGAAGCTCAACCGCCAGCATTCCGGGCGCGGACTGCTGTTCCGCATCACTAACGACATGGATTTCAGCGAGCGCGGCCACCGCCGCAGCATGTGCAAAAGCTTCTTCAACTATCTGGAGATACTGCTGAACTTAGGAGTGCAACAGCTCGACCTGCCTAAGCATGTGGAGGCGATGCAACGCTTCCATCTCAGCCTGGACGAATTGAACACCTTGCAGCGGAAGCCGCGTAGAAAGAAGAAAGGCTAAAACCTATTGGCGCTGGAAACGGGAGCGGCTGCGGCTCCTCCGACCCTACGCGCAGTGGCTCGTCATGGGTAGGGTGGGTGGAGCGCAGCGATACCCACGCGGCTCCCCTCTCCTCCATAACTGCTGTCGCCTCAGCCCCGCCGCTTGGCCAGCCAGATATCCAACTGCCGGGCGAAAGCCTGACGGTCCGCCTGGCTCAAAGGCGGCGGGCCTTCGGTCTGCACGCCGCTGGCGCGCAGCGTGTCCATGAAATCCCGCATCGTCAGCTGTGCGGCGATGGTGTCCGGCGAATACACATCGCCGCGCCAGTTCAGCGCCTGCGCACCCTTGCCCAAGGCCTCGGACGCCAAGGGGATGTCACCGGTGATCAAGAGATCGTTCGCCGCGATACGGCGGACAATCTCGTTGTCCGCCACGTCAAAACCCTTGGGCACTTGCAAGGCGCGGATATTCGGCGCTTTCGGCACCGTCAATAGCTGATTGGCGACGAACACCAGCTCCACGCCGGTGCGCTGTGCCGCCCGGCACAATGTTTCGCGGATCACCTTGGGACAGGCGTCCGCGTCCACCCATATCGTCATGTCTGTTCTCTGCATGCAAACCCGGCCATGATAACGGTTTCGCGCCGGTTTCCGTCGTTGCCATGTTGACGCTTACGTAAACGTAAGTAATGATAGAGCATATCACGCGAATCACGCGCGCCCATCAGAGGAGAGAAACCATGTACAGCAGCCTGCGCTTCGCCTTTGGCGACACCTACGATATGTTGCGCGAAACCGCGCGCGACTTCGCCCAAAGCGAAATCGCCCCGCGCGCCGCCGACATCGACCGCGACAATCTGTTCCCGGCCGATCTGTGGCGCAAGTTCGGCGATCTGGGCCTGCTGGGCATGACGGTGGACGAGCAGTACGGCGGCACCCAGATGGGCTATCTGGCTCATATGATCGCGATGGAGGAAATCAGCCGCGCCTCCGCCTCGGTGGGCCTGTCCTACGGCGCGCACTCCAATCTCTGCGTCAACCAGATCCACAAGAACGGCAACGACGAGCAAAAACGCCGGCTGCTGCCCAAGCTGGTGTCCGGCGAGCATGTCGGCGCGCTGGCGATGTCCGAGCCCAACGCCGGCTCCGACGTGGTCAGCATGAAGCTGAAGGCCGACAAGGCCGACGGCGGCTACCTGCTCAACGGCAGCAAGATGTGGATCACCAACGGCGGCGACGCGGACGTGATGGTGGTCTACGCCAAGACCGACGTCAGCGCCGGCGCCAAGGGCATCACCGCCTTCATCGTGGAGCGCGGCTTCGCCGGCTTCAGCCACGGCAGCAAGCTGGACAAGCTGGGCATGCGCGGCTCCAACACCTACCCCATGTTCTTCGACAACTGTTTCGTGCCGGACGCCAATGTGCTGGGCGGCGAAGGCAACGGCGTCAAGGTGCTGATGAGCGGCCTGGACTATGAGCGCGCGGTGCTGGCCGCCGGCCCGCTGGGCATCATGCAGGCCTGCATGGACATCACGGTGCCTTACCTGAACGACCGCAAGCAGTTTGGCCAGGCCATCGGCGATTTCCAGCTGATGCAGGGCAAGCTGGCGGACATGTACGTCAAGCTGTCCGCCAGCCGCGCCTATGTCTACGCGGTGGGCCAGGCGCTGGACCGCGGCGAAACCGGCCGCCAGACCCGCAAGGACGCCGCCGGCGCCATCCTGTACGCGGCGGAGGGCGCCACTCAGATGGCGCTGGACGCCATCCAGTGCCTGGGCGGCAACGGCTACATCAATGAATACGCCACCGGCCGCCTGCTGCGCGATGCCAAGCTGTACGAGATCGGCGCCGGCACCAGCGAGATTCGCCGCTGGCTGATAGGCCGCGAACTGATGGCGGAAACCCGGTAATCGCGGCGGATACAGTGCCTGATGCCGCGTTGCGCCGCCTGGCCGGACCGTATGTGCTGTCTGCGGCGGCGCGCCTGGTCTCGGGCGATGTATCCAGCCATGCCGCCATACGCTTCCGCTTGGCAAGGACTGACCCCATCTGCGGCCAAGCTCAGTTGCCTGTAGAAACATGGAATTGACCAAATGAAGCAAGTACATACAGCGCCTTTTGATATTCAAGCACTGGCCGATGAGGTTGAGCGCGACGGCTTGGCCATCCTGTCTTCAGGCACCAGCTTTCAACGGCAAACCGGCAAGCAAGTCATTGCGGCATTGGAAGATCGTTCCATCCAAGCCCTGTCCACCGAATCAGGCGCCCCAAACTTTCTTCACTGCATTTTTGACATTGAAGAATTCACATCGCTAGAAGCTGCTGCTATTGGTCAATCCTTGGATAAAGAAGAATAGAGATAGCCATGCCCATCCTCGAATCCAAACTCTCGCCGCGCGCGGCGGACTTCCAGGCCAACGCCGACAAGATGCGCGCGCTGGTGGCCGATCTGCGCGACAAGGTGGCCAAGGCCGCGCTGGGCGGCGGCGACAAGGCGCGCGCCAAGCACGCCGCCCGCGGCAAGCTGCTGCCGCGCGAGCGCATCGATCTGCTGCTGGACCCCGGCGCGCCCTTCCTGGAGCTGTCCCAGCTGGCCGCCTTCGGCATGTACGACGACGACGCGCCCGGCGCCGGCCTGATCAGCGGCATTGGCCGCGTCGCCGGCGTGGATTGCCTGATCATCGCCAACGACGCCACGGTCAAGGGCGGCACTTATTACCCGATGACGGTGAAGAAGCATTTGCGCGCTCAGGAGATTGCTCGCGACAACCGTCTTCCTTGTGTGTATCTAGTCGATTCCGGCGGCGCCTTCCTGCCCTTGCAGGACGAGGTGTTTCCGGACCGCGAGCACTTCGGCCGCATCTTCTACAACCAGGCCAATCTGTCCGCCGCCGGCATTCCGCAGATCGCGGTGGTGATGGGCAGCTGCACCGCCGGCGGCGCGTATGTGCCGGCGATGTCGGACGAAACCGTCATCGTCAAGGAACAAGGCACCATCTTTCTGGGCGGCCCGCCGCTGGTGAAGGCGGCCACCGGCGAGGTGGTGACGGCGGAGGAACTGGGCGGCGGCGATGTGCACGCCCGCGTGTCCGGCGTGGCTGACCACCTGGCGCAGAACGACGCCCACGCGCTGTCCATCGCCCGCCGCATCGTGTCCGGCCTCAACTGGCGCAAGCAGGGCGAGCTGGACTGCGCCGAGCCGCGCCCGCCGCGCTACGCGGCAGAGGAAATTTACGGCGTGATCCCGGCGGACCCGAAAAAACCCTTCGACGTGCGCGAGATCATCGCCCGGCTGGTGGACGACTCCGAGTTCGACGAGTTCAAGCAGAACTACGGCGCCACCCTGGTCACCGGCTTCGCCCGGCTGAACGGCTACCGCGTCGGCGTCATCGCCAACAACGGCATCCTGTTCTCCGAGTCCGCGCTCAAGGGCGCCCACTTCGTCGAGCTGTGTTGCCAGCGCGGCATTCCGCTGCTGTTCCTGCAGAACATCACCGGCTTCATGGTGGGCAAGAAGTACGAGAACGGCGGCATCGCCAAGGACGGCGCCAAACTGGTCACCGCCGTGGCCTGCGCCCGCGTGCCCAAGTTCACCGTGCTGATAGGCGGCAGCTTCGGCGCCGGCAATTACGGCATGTGCGGCCGCGCTTATTCGCCGCGCTTCCTGTGGATGTGGCCGAATAGCCGCATCTCGGTGATGGGCGGCGAGCAGGCGGCCGGCGTGCTGGCCCAGGTGAAGAAGGAACAACTGGGCGACGCCTTTGGCGCCGAGCAGGAAGAGGCGCTGAAAGCGCCGGTGCGCGAGCAGTACGAACGTCAGGGCCACCCCTATTACGCCAGCGCGCGCTTGTGGGACGATGGGGTGATAGACCCGGCGCAAACCCGCGAGGTGCTGAGCCTGGCGCTGGAAGCGGCGCTGTCCGCGCCGATTGAAAACACGCGCTTCGGCGTGTTCCGGATGTGACGGCCAAAGGTGACGCAGATGAGTTACTCCACGCTTGAAATCGAACACAGCGGCAAGACCGCGACGATCTGGATGAACCGGCCGGACGTTCACAATGCGATGAACGAAACCCTGATCGCCGAGCTGACCGCCGCCTTCACCCATCTGCAATTGCAGGCGGACTGCCGCGCCATCGTGCTGGCCGGCCGCGGCAAGAGCTTTTCCGCCGGCGCGGACCTGGACTGGATGCGCCGCGCCGCCGGCTACGGCGAGGAGCAGAACCTGGCCGACGCGCAGCGGCTGGCGGCCATGCTCAAGAGCATCTACCGCAGCAAGAAGCCGGTGATCGCCCGCATCCACGGCGCGGCGCTGGCCGGCGGCACCGGCCTGGCCGCGGTCTGCGATGTGGCCATCGCCACCGAGGCCGCCAAGTTCGGCCTGACCGAGGTGAGGCTGGGCCTGGTGCCCGCCACCATCGGCCCTTATGTGGCCGACGCGATAGGCTGGCGTCAGGCGCGGCGTTATTTCCTGTCCGCCGAGCGCATCGACGCCGCCACCGCGCTGCGCATCGGCCTGGTGCACGAGCTGGTGCCGGCCGAGGCGCTGGACGCGCGCGTGGCCGACATCGCCGAGGCGATGGCCCAGGGCGCGCCGCAGGCGCTGTCCTCGGCCAAGGACTTGCTGGCCATGCTGCGCGAGGGCTCGCCCTGGGACGATCAATTGCTGGAGGACACCGCCGGCCAGATCGCCAGCGTGCGCGCCGGCGCCGAGGCGCGCGAAGGCCTGGCTGCCTTCTTCGAAAAACGCGCGCCGAACTGGCTGGAAGCAGGCCTGGACGCCCCCTCTCCCCAACCCCTCTCCCACAAGGGGAGAGGGGCTTTGAGTGGCGACGTCGACAAGTGACTTTGACCGAACGAGATTCGGCGGTTGAAACGGCAACAACGCTTGATCTCTCCCCCTCACGGGAGAGAGGCTTTGGATGGCGACGTTGACGAGTGACTTTAATCAAACGAGATTCGGCTATTGAAACGGCAACAACGCTTGATCACTCCCCTCTCCCCTCGCGGGAGAGGGGCTGGGGGAGAGGGGCCGACCATGAAAGAGCACCATGTTCAATAAAATACTCATCGCCAACCGCGGTGAAATCGCCTGCCGCGTGATCAAGACCGCGCGCGCGCTCGGCATCGCCACCGTCGCCGTCCATTCCGACGCCGACGCCGACGCCCGCTTCATCAAGCTGGCCGACGAGGCCTACCGGCTGGGCCCGGCCCCGGCGGCGGATTCCTATCTGCGCGGGGACTTGATCCTGGACATCGCCCGCCGCAGCGGCGCGCAAGCCATCCACCCCGGCTACGGCTTTCTGTCCGAGAACGAGGACTTCGCCGCCGCCTGCGAGGCCGCCGGCATCGCCTTCATCGGCCCGCCCGCCTCCGCCATCGCCGCGATGGGCAGCAAATCCGCGGCCAAGGCGCTGATGGAGCAAGCCCGGGTGCCGCTGGTGCCCGGCTATCACGGCGAGCGCCAGGAGCCGGACTTCCTGCGCGGCCAGGCGGACGCCATCGGCTACCCGGTGCTGATCAAGGCCAGCGCCGGCGGCGGCGGCAAGGGCATGCGCATCGTGGAAGCCTCCGCGGACTTCGAAGCGGCGTTGGCCTCCTGCCAGCGCGAGGCGCGCGCCAGCTTCGGCGACGACAAGGTGCTGGTGGAGAAGTACCTGCCGCGCTCGCGCCATGTGGAAATCCAGGTGTTCGCCGACAGTCACGGCCAATGCGTGTATCTGTTCGAGCGCGATTGCTCAGTGCAGCGCCGCCACCAGAAAGTGCTGGAGGAAGCGCCGGCGCCGGACTTGCCGCCGGCCACCCGCGAAGCGATGGGCGCGGCCGCCTGCGCCGCCGCCCACGCGGTGGGCTATGTCGGCGCCGGCACCGTGGAATTCATCATGGAAGTGCAGGCCGACGGCAGCCCCGGCCGCTTCTTCTTCATGGAAATGAACACCCGGCTGCAAGTGGAGCACCCGGTCACCGAGATGATCACCGGCCAGGACCTGGTGGCCTGGCAATTGGCCGTCGCCAGCGGCCAGCCGCTGCCGCTGTCCCAGGAGCAGCTCAGCATCAGCGGCCACGCCATCGAGGCGCGCATTTACGCTGAAGACCCGGACAAGGGCTTCCTGCCCGCCACCGGCACCCTCTACCACCTGCGCGCGCCGGCGGAATCCGCCGTCGTGCGCATCGACACCGGCGTCGTCGCCGGCGACAGCATCTCGCCCTTCTACGACCCGATGATCGCCAAGCTGATTGTCTGGGGCAAGGACCGCCGCCAGGCGCTGCAAAGGCTGGACGCGGCGCTGGCCGATTACCAGGTGGCCGGCGTCACCACCAACATCCCCTTCCTGCGCCGCATCGTGCAGCACGCCAGCTTCGCCGGCGGCCAGGTGGACACCGGCCTGATCGCCCGTCACCACGACGCGCTGCTGCCGCCGCCCGCCGCACCGGACGCGGAGCAATTGGCGCTGCTGGCGCTGGCCGAGGCGCTGGCCGCGCCCGGCGGCTTCCCGGTGGCCGCCGGCTGGCGGCTCAACGGCGCGCTCAGCCGCAAGCTCGTGTTCCACATCGCCGGCCAGGACTATCCGGTAACGCTGCGCCATCTGGGCAACGGCTGCGAGATCGCCGCCGCCGGCAGGCTGTTCTCCGCCAGCGGCCGCCTGGACGGCGGAACGCTGCGCGCGCGGCTGGGCGATCAACAACTCGAAGCCGTCGTCGCCCGCAGCGGCCCGCAACGGGTGTTGTTCGCCGCCGGCAGCCGGCTGGAAGCGCAGTGGCTGGACCCGCTGGCGGTGGCCGCCGAGGAGGTTCACGGCGAAACCCATTTGAAAGCGCCGATGCCGGGCCGCATCGTCGCCCTGCTGGCCGCCACCGGCGTCAAACTCAACAAGGGCGACCCGCTGCTGATCCTGGAGGCGATGAAGATGGAGCACACCATCCCCGCGCCGGCGGACGGCGTGGTCAAGGCTTTCTATTTCGGCACCGGCGAGCAGGTCAACGACGGCGACGAGTTGGTCGACTTCGAAGCGGAGTGACACCCATGGATCCCATCATCATCAATCATCCCGGCCTGAATCTGGCCGGCTACAGCATCGCCACCCAGATGGAGAACGGCGACAATCTGCGCCAGATTCCAGAATTCTGGGGCGAATACGCGGCCACGCTGCGCCAGCCGCTGCTGGCGGCGCTGGGCCACGCCGACGCCGCGGAATACGGGCTGATCCACGACTTCGACCCGGACAGCGGCCGCTTCGGCTATATGATAGGGATGGAGTGCGCCCAGCCCTTGCCGCTGCCGCCCGGCTGCGCGCGGCTCAGCACGCCGCCGGCCAAGTGCGCGGTGTTCACCACCCAGCCGGCCGGCAGCGACGCCGAGTTCGGCCAGGCGATCCAGGCGGCCTGGCGCTACATCATGCAGGACTGGCTGCCGGCCTCCAAGCAATGGGAGCAAGCGCCGCTGGGCTCCTTCGAGCGTTACGACGGCCGCTGCGCGCCGGGGCTGCCGCAACGCCAGATGGACATTTACATCCCGGTGCAGCCGCGCCGCCGCTAACGGAGAGCCGAAGTGCCGCAAGTGAAGATAGTGGAAGTGGGTCCGCGCGACGGGCTGCAAAACGAAAAACAGCCGGTGAGCACCGCCGTCAAGCTGGAGCTGATCCGCCGCCTAGCCGCCAGCGGCCTGCGCACCATAGAAGCCGGCGCCTTCGTCTCGCCCAAATGGGTGCCGCAGATGGCCGGCAGCGCCGAGGTGCTGGCCGGCCTGGACCTGGCCGGGCCGGTGTCCCACCCGGTGCTGGTGCCCAATGAGCAGGGACTGGACGCGGCGCTGGCGGCCGGCGCGCGCGAAATCGCCGTGTTCGGCGCCGCCAGCGAAAGCTTCAGCCAACGCAATATCAACGCCAGCATCGCCGAAAGCCTGCAGCGCTTCGCGCCGGTGATGGCGCGCGCGCAGGCGGCCGGCGTGCCGGTGCGCGGCTATGTGTCCTGCGTGGCGGGCTGTCCCTACGAGGGCCGCATCGCGCCGGCCAAGGTGGCGGAGGTGGCCGCGCGGCTGCTGGACATGGGCTGCTACGAGATTTCTCTGGGCGACACCATAGGCGTGGGCACGCCGTCCAGCGTGCTGGCGATGCTGGAAGCGGTGAGCAAGACTGTGCCAATGTCGCAGCTGGCCGGCCACTTTCACGACACTTACGGCATGGCCATCAGCAATATTCATGCGTGTTTGCGCGCAGGAATGATGACATTCGATTCTTCGGTTGCCGGTCTGGGCGGCTGCCCTTATGCTCAGGGAGCTTCCGGCAACGTCGCCACCGAGGACGTGGTCTATCTGCTGCAGGGCGAAGGCTTCGACACCGGCGTCGACCTGGCCGCGCTGGTGGACACGGCCTGGTTCATCGCCGGCGCGCTGGGCAAGCTGCCGGCCTCCAAGCTGGCGCACGCCGTCGGCGACAAGCGCCGCGCCAGGCCGGAGCAATAACAAGCCGCCGCCCGTCCATGGGCCGGCGCGCGGAGAAAATATCAGGAGAAAGCATGACCCCCGACACGCCCATCTGGACCCCCTCCGCCGGCCGCCTGGCCGGCGCTCACCTGACCGCCTTCGCCAAGCTGGCCGAACTGTCCTACGACCGCAAACTGAACGGCTACGCCGAACTGTGGCGCGCCAGCGTGGCCGACCCGGCGCGCTTCTGGTCCTTAGTCTGGGATTACTGCGGCGTGATCGGCGACAAGGGCGCCACCGCGCTGAGCGACGGCGACAATATGCTGGCCGCCCGCTTCTTCCCGGAGGCGCGGCTGAGCTATGCCGAAAACCTGCTGCGCCGCGACGACGACGGCGACGCGCTGGTGTTCTGGGGCGAGGACAAGCTGCAGCGGCGCTGGAGCTGGCGCGAGCTGCGCGCCCAGGTGTCGCTGCTGCAACAAGCGATGCGCGGCGCCGGCATTCAGGCCGGCGACCGCGTGGCGGGCTTCATGCCCAATATGCCGGAAACCATCGCCGCGATGCTGGCCGCCAACAGCCTGGGCGCGGTATGGACCAGCTGTTCGCCGGACTTCGGCGCGGACGGCGCGGTGGAGCGCTTCGGCCAGACCGAGCCCAAGCTGCTGTTCTGCCCGGACGGCTATTGGTACGCCGGCAAGGCGGTGGACATCCGCGCCAAGATGGCGGCGCTGGCCGAGGCGCTGCCCTCGGTGCGGCAAATCATCGTGGTGCCCTATCTGGGCGAAACCGGCGTGTTCGCGGAAAACGTGCCCAAGGCCATCACCCTGACGGACTTCACCGCCGCGTATCAAGCGCAAGCGCTGAGCTTTGAACGGCTGCCCTTCCGGCACCCGCTGTTCATTCTGTATTCCAGCGGCACCACCGGCAAGCCCAAGTGCATCGTCCACGGCGCCGGCGGCACCTTGCTGCAGCATCTGAAGGAACAGCAGCTGCACGGCGACGTCCATCACGGCGACCGCCTGTTCTACTTCACCACCTGCGGCTGGATGATGTGGAACTGGCTGGTGTCCGGCCTGGCGTCCGGCGCGGCGCTGATGCTGTTCGACGGCTCGCCCTTCGTCGGCGAAGGCCGCACGCTGTGGGACTACGCCGAGCGGCAGCGCTTCACTCACTTCGGCACCTCGGCCAAATACATAGACGGCCTGCGCAAGAGCGGCATCGCGCCGGTCCGAGAATGGAAGCTGGATTCGCTGCGCGCGGTGTTCTCCACCGGTTCGCCGCTGGTGGCGGAAAGCTTTGACTGGGTGTACGCCAACATCAAGGCCGACATCAATCTGGCCTCGGTGTCCGGCGGCACCGACATCGTGTCCTGCTTCGCGCTGGGCTGCGCCAGCCTGCCGGTCTACCGCGGCGAGCTGCAATGCCGCGGCCTGGGCATGGCGGTGGACATCTACAACGAGTACGGCCGGCCGGTGCGCGGCGAAAAAGGCGAGCTGGTGTGCACCCGGCCCTTCCCGTCGATGCCGGTGGGCTTCTGGAACGATCCCGACGGCGGCAAGTACCGCCAGGCCTATTTCGGCCGTTTCGACAATATCTGGTGCCACGGCGACTACGCCGAACTCACCACCCACGACGGCATGATCATCTACGGCCGTTCCGACGCGGTGCTCAATCCCGGCGGCGTGCGCATCGGCACCGCGGAGATCTATCGCCAGGTGGAGGCTTTCGACGAGGTGCTGGAAAGCATCGCCGTCGGCCAGCAGTGGCAGGACGACGAGCGCGTGCTGCTGTTCGTGCGCCTGCGCGCCGGCGCGCGGCTGGACGAAGACCTGCAGCAGCGGATCAAGGCGCAGATCAAGACCGGCGCCAGCCCCCGCCACGTGCCGGCCAAGATCATCGCCGTCGCCGACATCCCCAAGACCATCAGCGGCAAGATCGTCGAGCTGGCGGTGAAGAACGTGATCCACGGCCAGCCGGTCAGCAACCTCACCGCGCTGGCCAATCCGGAAGCGCTGAAGCTGTTCGAGAACCTGGACGAACTGCAAAGCTGAGCCCACGCGCTGCCCATGAAAAACCCCCGCATTGATTGATGAATGCGGGGGTTTTTAGCCTGCTTAACAAAACCCGGTTTTACCGCTGGGGCAAGGCGCGCCACACAGCGTCAGGGGGTTTGCTCGCCGCTCTTATTGCTCATGCGGATGAATGCGCCGCAATAGCGCGAACATCATGTTCTGCTCGCGCGGCCGGGAGCCGTACCACAGCACTTCCCAACCCGGCTCGGCGATGCCCTCGTCCTCCGAGCGCACCACCAGCTGGTAGTCGCAGGGCGAGGCGTTGCCCGCCGGATAGGACACCAGGTCCAGGCCGGCGTAATAGCGCCAGCTGATCAGCGCCAGCTGATTGCGGCTCTCGGTCGCCACGCAGGCGGCGTTGGCCGGCAGCGCCTTCATCATCCGCTCCACCACCGGACGGTAGCTCTTGGCGGCGTCGAACCACGGCAGCCACAAGGTCATGCCCAAACCCCACAGCAGGGTCAGGCCCGCCGCCCAGTTGCTGATGGCCTGGCGGCCGCGCAAATGCTTGCGCGTCAGCGCCCACAGCCACACCAGGGTGGCGATCACCGCGCACACCGCGGCCAGGCTGGACACGTGCTCCTGATAATACGGGCTGAAATACTGGGCGCGCCCGGCCAGGCCCCGCGGCCAGCCGAAGTTCATCGCCGCCCAGCCGGCCCACACCAGGATAGCGAAGAAGCCGAAGGTCATCAGGCCGAACCAGTTGAGGAAGGCCGCCGCGCCGCGCTTGAGATTGTCCAGCTCCACCGCCGCCAGCAAGGACAGCGGCAGCAGCAGCGGCATCGCGTAAGTCATATTGGGACGGCTGGACAAGGTCAGCAGGATCAACACCACGGCGAAGAACATCAGCGGCAGTTGCAAGCGCGCCTGGTCCAGCCGTTCCCGGTTGCGGTACAAGGTCCAGCCGGCCAACGGCCAGGCCGGGAAGGCAAACCACAGGGCGTTCAGGCTGTAGTAGCCGAAGTCGTGGAACAGCTGCACCCGGCCAAAACCGTTGAGCTGGCCCAGCGAGTACTCGTTCCACCACAGATTGAACGCGTCCGGATGGCTCTTGGCCAGCGCCAGCGGCCACACCAGGGAGGTGGGCGCGGCGATCAGCAAGGCCAGCAGCACGGTGATCGCGTATTGCTTGCTGCGCCAGGCGGAGAAGGCCGGCAGCAGCAAGACCACCATCCACAGCAGCAAGAGCTCCATCAGGCTGGCGCTGAGGAAGATGGCCGCGCTGGCCGCGCCCAGCAAGGCGCCGGCCAGACCGGGCGAACGCAGGGTCAGCGACAAGGCGTAGAAAGCGGCGGCGAAGCCGGCGAAACCGGCCACCACCGAGGTCAGCTGATGGCCGGTTTCCACCAGGCCGACGCAGCCTATCAGCACCATCACCACGCTGCGGCCGTGACGACGGCCGATCAGATCGCGGCCGGCCATGCCGGCCAGCAGCAAGGCCAGCGCCATGAACAAGGGCGTGGCCAGCCGCGCGGCGTCGTGCGCCGCCAGCAGCCAGGGAGACAGCAGCTTGACCATGAAGGCCGCCACCCAGTAATACAGCGGCGGACTATCCAGATAGGGCGCGCCTTGCACCGTGGGCAGCAGCCAGTTGCCGGTGTCCAGCATGCCCTGCACCGCCGCCAGCACGAAGGGCTCGTCCGGCTTCCACGGATCGTGGCCCAAGATGCCCGGCCACAGCCAGACAAAGCACAGCAGCAGCAGAATCCACGGTTTTTCCGTGGGCTTGGCCAGGGTTTGGGATTGTTCCGAATAAGTGAGCATGAGTCTCGTTCAAACAGTTTCAGGGGAGCTCGAAAGATCTACCGCGCGGCCCGAGCGCTGCGGCGCGCCTTGCTCTCGAACCGCTCGCGACGATTGTTCGAGGCCCCTTTCAATCAGCCGACGGCAAAGCGCCGCGCAAGCGAGCGATCAGAATGCGCCAATCCACCTTGCGCTTGGCGATGGAGTTGCGCAACTTGTTGCGGCGGCGCTGGCGCTTGTGATCGGGATCGGCCTGTATCGTCTTCAGCCTCGCCTCGTCCCAGGCGAATTCGCCGCAGTACTGGGCCTGGCGCGCCACGTCCCAGTCCGGCGCCATGCCGGCGAACACTTCAGCCAGGTAGAGCGGCGCCTCGTAACTGTAGTTCCAGTAATGATGCAGCGCATCCCCCAGCGCCAGCGGCTGACGGCCGTCGCAGGCCACCAGCGACCAGGCCAGCTGCTCGGTCCAGTTGCGCGCTTCCACGCGCGGCAGCAGGAAGTCGTTGATGCGCAAGGCGGTTTCAAAGAAGGGCACCATGCCGGCGGAAGCGCCGACCACGCCGGCGTTCCACATCGCCAGGCCCTGGACGTCGGCCACGCCCATCTTGCGCAGCTCGGCGCCGTGCTTGTCCACCGCGGCCAGATAGTCCGGGAAGAAGCCGGGGCCGAACACGCCTTCGTTGACGTGCATGCAGCTGGCGTTGCCTGCTTCCAGCCGGGCGAACAGCTCGTCCGGCACCCGCAGCCAACGGGTGTCGCAGTCCACGTACAAGACGGCGGTGCCCAGTTCGCGCGCCGCCTTCAGCATCACTTCCAGCTTGATGCGGTGCACATAGTCGAACTGGCCGCGATACGCCTGCAACTGCGCCCGGCTCAGGGTCTCGGTGCGGACCAGGGGATGCGCGGGCACGCTGTCCGGCGCGTCGGTGTACACCATGATCTTCACGTCCTGCCGCTGCTGCTTCAGCAGCAAATGCAACAGGCTCAACACGGAAAAGCGGGTCTGGTCGTAGTATTTCTTGCCGCCGTGGGACAGGTAAACGATGTGGATCGCCATGGCCTCAACCTTGCAGAATAGGTACGCGCGCCGCCGGCCGGAATCTGCCAAACCCTGCCGCCGCCGCGCCGGAATCATAGAAAAAAGGCAGCCTGAGCTGCCTTTTTCTGGGTGTCCAACGTATCCTCGGCGCTTAGCGCTTGAAGAAGCCGCCGAACTTTTGGTTGAACTTGTCAACGCGACCGGCGGTGTCGACGATCTTTTGCTTGCCGGTGTAGAACGGGTGGCAGTTGGAGCAAACTTCAATGCCGAACGCGTCCTTGGACATGGTGGACTTGGTCACGAACTGGCTACCGCAGGAGCAGGTAACGGTCAGGTCTTTGTAAGTCGGGTGAATATCGGTTTTCATGTGTCTTCCTTTCAAATCGGGTACAGGGGATTTGCCTGTACTGCTTGCGAAACTATCGATTATCCGCGCTTTGCCGCCGCTTGACAAGTGCCAAATCCACTGTCAACGGCGGCCCCTGCGGCTCAGGCGCGGCGCCAGACCGTGCCCTGGGCGCTGTCTTCCAGCACGATGCCCTTGGCGGTCAACTCATCGCGAATGCGGTCGGACTCCGCCCAGTTCTTGCCGGCGCGCGCATCCTTGCGCGCCTGAATCAAGGCTTCCACCGCCTCGGCCGACAACTCCTCGTCGCCGGCGCCGCCCTTGAGGAAGTCTTCCGGGTCGCGCTGCAGCAGGCCCAGCACGCCGCCCAGGTCCTTCAGCAGGCGCGCCTGACGCGGATCGCGACTCTTATTGACTTCGCCGGCCAGCTCGAACAACACCGCCACCGCTTCCGAAGAATTGAAGTCGTCGTTCATCGCGGTCTGGAAGCGCGCGGCGAACGGGTCCTTCCAGTCTATGCCGGCGGAGGCCGGCAGCTCCAGGCCGCGCAAGGCGGTATAGAGCCGGGTCAGGCCGTGCTTGGCGTCGACCAGGATACTGTCGGTGTAGTTCACCGGGCTGCGGTAATGACTGCGCACGATGAAGAAGCGGATCACCTCGCCGTCGAAATGGCCCAGCACGTCGCGGATGGTGAAGAAATTGCCCAGCGATTTGGACATTTTCTCGCCGTCTACATTGATGAAGCCGTTGTGCAGCCAGTAATTGACGTACTGGTGGCCATGGGCGCCCTCGGACTGGGCGATTTCGTTCTCATGGTGCGGGAATTGCAGATCTTCGCCGCCGCCGTGGATGTCGAAATGCTCGCCCAGATGATGACAGCTCATCACCGAGCACTCGATATGCCAGCCCGGACGCCCCGCGCCCCACGGGCTGTCCCAGGACGGCTCGCCCGGCTTGGCCGCTTTCCACAGCACGAAGTCCAGCGGATCGCGCTTGTGCGGGTCCACTTCCACCCGTTCGCCGGCGCGCAGCTTGTCCAGGGTTCGGCCGGACAATTTGCCGTAGCCCTCGAACTCGCGCACCGCGTAATACACGTCGCCATTGTCCGCGGCGTAGGCCTTGCCGTTGGCGATCAGCTTTTCGATCAAGGCCACCATGCCCGGCACATGCTGGGTGGCGCGCGGCTCGAACGTCGGCGGCAACAGGCTCAGCGCGGCGGCGTCCTGGCGCATGTCGGCGGTGGTCTCTTCCACCAGCTGCTGCGGCGGAATGCCGCGCTCGGCGGCGCGCTTGATGATCTTGTCCTCGATATCGGTGATGTTGCGCACATAGGTGACGTCGTAGCCGGACGCGTCCAGCCAGCGATAGATCACGTCGAAGGCCGTCAGCATGCGCGCGTGTCCGATATGACAGAGGTCGTAGACCGTTATGCCGCACACGTACATACACACCTTGCCGGGCTCGATGGGTTTGAACTCTTCTTTCTGGCGGGTCAGGGTGTTATACACGGTCAACATGATGGAAACCTATTGGAGGTTGGGTCAAAAAAGAACGATTGTAACAGAGCCGTCAAGCCCTCCGCATCGTGATTGCGACGCGCCGCGCGGCCGGCGGTGCGCTGGGCCGCCAGATGGCGGATAATGGGCTTTTCTCCCTAGCCCTGGTCCGCCATGAGCCATACCCCGCTTTCCGACGCCGACTACCAACGCCTGGCCGCCACCCTGAACCGCTTCCTGCCGCAGCAAGGCATGAATCTGGAACATCTGGACGGCTTCTTCGCCGCCCTGCTCTGCGGCCCGGAACCGATCAAGCCGACAGAATGCCTGCCCGCCATCATCGGCGACGCCTTCGACGACGATGCCGCCTTTCCCAGCGACAAGGCGCTGGAACAGTTCGCCAAACTGTTGATGGGGCATTGGCTGGACGTCTCCGCCGCGCTGCGCGAGGACGACGCCTTCCAACCCTGGCTGGAAGCGGACGCCGCCGGCGAGATCCGAGGCAACGACTGGGCCGAAGGCTTTTCCGAAGGCATGCAATTGCTGAACGAGGACTGGGGCCTGCTGTTCGACGATCCGGAGCAGGCGCCGCTGCTGGAGCCCATCCTGACCCTGGCTTTCGAGCGCAATCCGGACCCGGAAGTGCAAATGCCCGCGCTGACGCCCGAGCGGCGCCAACAATGCCTGGCCGAGCTGTCCGAATCCGTGCACGGCATCCACCGCTTCTTCTCCGCCATTCGCCGGCGGCTGGAAGAGGAGGAACAAGCGCTGGAACGCCGGCAGCGCAACTGAGCCGGTCAACCGGTCCGCGGCGGCGGCGTTGATAAGCAGGCCGGCGCAAGCCGCCTCCCACCGCCACAGGACCCGCCATGAACCCTATCGAAGCCCTGCTGTTCGCCGTCATCCAGGGCGTCAGCGAACTCTTTCCCGTCAGCAGCCTGGGCCACGGCGTGCTGATACCGGACTGGCTGCATTGGTCCATCAACCGCATGAGCCCGGATTTCCTGCCCTTCATGGTGGTGCTGCACCTGGGCACCGCCGCCGCGCTGCTGCTGTACTTCCGCCGCGACTGGCTACAACTGATAGGCGGCTTCCTCAAGGCCGGCGGCAAGGCCTCCAATCCGGACGCCCGGCTGATGTGGCTGCTGATCGCCGGCACCATCCCCGCCGGCTTGCTGGGCCTGCTGCTGGAAAAACAGCTGCGCGCGCTGTTCACCAGCACCACCGCGGTGCTGATCTTCCTCAGCCTGAACGGCTTGCTCCTGCTGTGGGGCGACCGCCTGAAACGGAAGCAAGCCCATCTGGACCTGGAGCGGCTCAGCTTCTCTGGCGCGATCAAAATAGGCGCGGGCCAGGCCCTGGCCCTGCTGCCCGGCTTCTCCCGCTCCGGCGCCACCCTGGTGACCGGCCTCGCCCATGGCCTGGACTACGCCTCGTCCGCGCGCTTCTCCTTCCTGCTGGCCACTCCCATCATCGCCGCCGCCGGCGTGCTGGAAGTGCCCAAGCTGGCGCACAGCCAGGTTTCCGCAGGACTGCTGCTGGCCTGCGGCCTGCTGTCCGGCGCCTGCGCTTACGCCAGCACCGCCTTCCTGATGCGCTACTTCAAGAAAAGCGAAATCGAGTCGCTGCGCCCGTTTGGCTACTACTGCCTGCTGGTGGGTCTGGGCGGTTTATTGGCCAAACTACTTTGAGCGCGGAAACCGCATGGTTTCAATTTGAATGGCGGCGCGATTTATCTCATTCAAATCAGATATATGAGTAAATTTTGAGCACAGCTTATTGGACTGATCGGTCTAGTGCTTTAGAATGGAAAAATAATATCCAGGGCCACTCTCGCCGGTGGCCCTAACTAATTTTTTGAAGAATGAGTGTTTTGGAAGAAAAAAGAAACGAGCGCCTGCCGGCGGACCTGGCCAGGCGCGCAACCGCTATTATCGAACTGCCCGACGGCGTGCTGGTCACCGCGGCCAAAGGCGGCCGCTACAATCTTCCCGGCGGCAAGGCCGCCCGCGGCGAACTGCGCTCCCAGGCGCTGATCCGCGAAGTGCGGGAAGAAACCGGCTTGCGCATCAACTCCATGCTGTATCTGTTCGATCACATCACCCCCTTCAACGCGCACAAGGTCTACCTGTGCATCGCGCAGGGCCAGCCGCGCCCGCAGGGGGAAATCGAACGCATCGCCTTGGTGTCCTCGCCGGACACCGACATGGACCTGTTCATAGAGGGCCGCGCCATCCTGCGCCGCTACGCGCGGCTGCGCGGCGAAGTCACCGCCAAGGGCGATGCGCTGCGCGCGCTGCTGGGCCTGGCCCGCTACATCGCCAAGGTGGATTGAGCGCGCCGGCCCGTTCACGCGCCCTCCATGCAAAACAGGACATGCCTTGGCATGTCCTGTTCTTTTTTCAGCCCGCGGCTCAGATGCCGCTTGCGGGCGCCGAGCTCTCCGCTCCGCGCGCGGCGTCGGCCACGCCGGCGGGCAAATCCACCCAGCCCGCCGCCGAACCCAGCGACAAGGCCCCGGCCAGCAAGACCATGGCCACCGGCGCGAACAACAACACTCCCAGCGCCACCCGCAGCCGGTGAATGCCCGACACCACGGCCAGCGCGTTGACCAACACCAGAATGCCGAAGATGGACAACACTCCGTTGACCGCCAGCGCCGCGTCGTCCGGCAGCCAACTGGTCAGCGGTTCCACGAACTGCAGGCCGCTGGCCACCGCCACCAGGCCGAACAGCGAACCATGGCCGTCCCACTTGGCAAAACGCAGCCATAGGCCGATGAAGCCGGCGAAACACAGGGTTTCCGCCAGCGTGAACAGCACCATGAACAGCATGCGGCCGGTCAGGTTGTTGCCCAGCTCAGCGGTGTCGGCGCTGGCCACCAGGCCCAGCGCGATCAGAAACAGCAGGGTCTGCCAGCGCGGATACTGATACTCGCCCAGGGGCTTGACCCTGAAGCGCAGCAAATCCACCACATCGTCAATCAGCAGGCGCATGTCCGCTCTCAGTCAAAGACTACCGTCTTGTTGTTATAGGACAGCACGCGGTTATCCATATGCCAGCGCACGGCGCGCGACAACACCACTTTTTCCAGGTCGCGGCCTTTCTGGATCAGGTCGTCCACTTCGTCACGGTGAGAAATGCGGGTGACTTCCTGCTCGATGATCGGGCCCTCGTCCAGATCCTCGGTCACGTAGTGGCTGGTGGCGCCGATCAGCTTCACCCCGCGCGCAAACGCGCGGTGATAAGGCTTGGCGCCGTCGAATGCCGGCAGGAAGCTGTGATGGATGTTGATCACCCGGTCCGGATAGCGCTCGACGAAACCCTGGGACAGGATCTGCATATAGCGGGCCAGCACGATGAAGTCCACGCCGGCCTCTTCCAGCAGGCGGAACTGCTCGGCCTCGGCCTCTTCCTTATTGTCCTTGGTGACCTTGATCACATGGAAGGGAATGCCATTGAATTCCACCAGCCGGCGGCAGGTTTCGTGATTGGAAATCACCAGCGGGATCTCGCAGTCCAGCTCGCCGATGCGCCAGCGGTGCATCAGGTCCACCAGGCAGTGCTCGTACTGGGATACGAAGATGGCCATCCGCGGCTTGCGGGTGGACAGCGACACCTTCCAGTTCATCGCGTGTTCGTCGGCAATCGGCTGGAAGGCGGCGGCGAAGTTCTCCATCGGCAGGGTGAAGCCGTCCACATCCCACTGCACCCGCATCAGGAACAGGTTTTCGCTGGTGTCCTGATGCTGGTCCGCGTGCATGATGTTGGCGTTGTAGGTCATCAGGAAGTTGGCGATGGCCGCCACCAGGCCCTTCTTGTCCGGCGCGCTGATCAACAGCGTGGCCGATTGCTTGTCTTGACTCATGATCGGATTTGCTTACTGCTAACTAAAACCGTCGATTTTACGATAGCCGGGCCGCCAGCGTCTCGCTTTGTTTGCAAGCGCCGGCCCTATCGCGCGCCGATAAAACAAAAACGCCGCCGCCGCGGAAGCGGCGATGGCGTTTTGGGCTGAACGGCGCGCCGTTCAAGCGTGCATATTGGCGGAATCCAGAGTGTTCTGCAGCAAGGTGGCCACCGTCATCGGGCCGACGCCGCCCGGCACCGGGGTGATGAAGCCGGCGCGCTCGGCCGCCGCGGCGAACGCCACGTCGCCGCACAGCTTGCCGCTGTCCAGACGGTTGATGCCCACGTCGATCACCACCGCGCCCGGCTTGACCCACTCGCCCTTGACGAAGTTGGGGATGCCCACCGCGGCCACCACGATGTCGGCGGCGGCCACTTCGGCGGCCAGATCGGCGGTGGCGCTGTGGCACACCGTCACCGTGGCGCGCGCCAGCAGCATTTCCAGCGCCTGCGGACGGCCGACGATATTGGACGCGCCGACGATCACCGCTTTCTTGCCCTTGGGATCGATGCCGTATTCTTCCAGCAGCGTCATCACGCCGCGCGGGGTGCAGGGACGCAGCAGCGGCATCTTGATCGCCAGCCGGCCCATATTATAGGGATGGAAGCCGTCGACATCCTTTTTCGGGTCGATGCGCTCGATCACCGCCTGCGGGTCGATCTGCTTGGGCAGCGGCAGCTGCACCAGGATGCCGTCCACCTCGGCGTCCGCGTTCAAGCGGTCGATGATGTCCAGCAGCGCCTGTTGGCTGGTATCGGCCGGCAGATCATAGGCCAGCGAACGGATGCCGGCTTTCTCGCAGGAGCGCTTCTTGCTGCCCACGTAGACCGCGGACGCCGGGTCCTCGCCCACCAGGATCACCGCCAACGCCGGGGCGCGCTTGCCCGCGGCCAGGCGCGCCTGCACGCCCTCGCCCACCTTGGCGATCAGTTTTTCCGCTACCGCTTTGCCGTCAATCAGTTGTGCTGCCATGGGCCGGTTCCATAATAGAGGCTGAAAAAGAAGGCGCATATTCTCGCATTTTTCGGCGGCCTCCGAAATGCCGCTGCGCAACAAAACTTACTTAAGATCAAGATAAATAAAGGGAACTGCCGCCCAGCCCGCCGCCCGGCCAATATCGCGCCCCTGGCCGACCGCAATTTAATTACAAACAGGTGTTGACAGCCCAAATCGCCATCCGTATAGTTGCGGTCTCTGTCGTCGGGGCGTAGCGCAGCCTGGTAGCGCACCTGATTTGGGATCAGGGGGTCGCGAGTTCGAATCCCGCCGCCCCGACCAGCAGTAAGGCGAAGCCCGACCGAGCGCCCGTAGCTCAACCGGATAGAGCACCGGCCTTCTAAGCCGGGGGTTACAGGTTCGAGTCCTGTCGGGCGCGCCAAGTAATTGTGGTACAATGCAGTGCTTGTTTTCAGTGGTGGATGTAGCTCAGTTGGTAGAGTCCAGGATTGTGATTCCTGTTGTCGTGGGTTCGAGCCCCATCATCCACCCCACCCTATTTCAAGTTGCCGCCTCAGGGCGTCGGCTCACCGCTTTCGGCGGTGGATGTAGCTCAGTTGGTAGAGTCCAGGATTGTGATTCCTGTTGTCGTGGGT
>NZ_JBMDJX010000034.1:0-41279 GCF_057809415.1 Chromobacterium sp. FG22
CCCTACCGCGACAAGCAGCCTTCGTAGGGTGGGTGGAGCGCAGCGATACCCACCGGCCGGTTTCGAACCTAGCCCTGCGGCAGCCCATAATGCTGGAACGCCGAACGTTGCGGCAGGCGATAACGCGGCTGACCCAGCAACTGATTGATGATGGCCGCGTTGCGGATCGGACCTATGCCCAGGTCAGGCGAGCCCACCCCGTGCTGGAAAATCTCCGCGTTCTGCACAAACACCCGGCCCGGCCCCTGATCGCGGCGGCGGGCGGTGAAATCCTCCTCCACGATGCAATCGCCCTGCGCGTCCACCTCCAGTACCGTCTCCTTCAAGCGCTCAAACCACTGCGGCCAGGCGTGGGCGTAACCGGTGGCCGCGACGATGGCGTCCGTCTCCAGCTGGCAACGCTGGCCCAGCTGCCGGTGATGGCAAGTCATGCGCAGCACGCCGTCCGCGCCCTGCTCCTCCAGCGCCTCCACATCGCAATTGGAATACAGCTTCAGGCCCGGCTCGCGGCCGCCTATCGAACGCTCGTAGAGCAGATCGAAAATATCGCCGATGGTGGAGAAGCTGATGCCCTTGTACAGCAGGCCCTGGCCGGCCACCACCTCGCGGCGCTTCTCGCGCGGGATGCTGTGGAAGTACTGCATATAAGCCGGGGTGAAACACTCCTGCCCCAGCTTGGAAAACTCCATCGGGTGAAAGCCCGGCGCGCGCGTGATCCACTGGATGGACGCCCCGGCCGCCGCCTGCTCCGGGCTCAGCTCGCGGAACAGCGCCAGCACGCACTCCGCTGCGCTCTGGCCGGAGCCGATCACGGTGACGCGCCGGCACTGCGACAAAGCCTGCTGATTGGGAATGAACTGGGCGGAATGGATCACCCGCGGGTGGCGGCTGGCGCGCGCCCACGCCGGCAGCCATGGCGAAGTGCCCACCCCCACCACCAGATCGCGGCCGGCGTAGCGGCGCATCCCGCCCGACGCGGACTCGCTGTCCACCACGAAACGCCCCGCGTCCGCGTCGTAAGCCACGTCCCGCACCTCCTCGCCAAAGCGGCAGGCCGGCAGCTGCTGCGCGGCCCAGCGGCAGTAGTCGTCGTATTCGATGCGCGGCACCAGGGTGTTGTCGTAGTAGTAGAACTGGTAAAGGCGGTCATGCTGGTGCAGATAGTTCAGATAGCTGAGCGGATGCGTGGGGTCCGCCAGCGTGACCAGATCGGCCAGGAACGGCACTTGCAGCGTGGTGCCCGGCAACAGCAAACCCTCATGCCAGCGAAACGCCGGCTTGCGCTCCAGAAACACCCCTTTGATATCCGAGTGACGCGACAACAAAGCCGCCAAGCCCAGATTGAACGGCCCGATGCCGACGCCGGCAACATCTACGTTCGCCATTTCCATATGCGAAAAACTCCCAAGGTTCTATCAAAGGTTCTATCGATTGTCCCCAGGGCGGGATCGCCGCCCCGGGGTAAAAGTGTTTAGAACTTGTCCACGATCTTTTGCACTACCAAGTCCAACGGGACTCAGCTTGCTCGGCGCGAAGAAAACCACGTGCCCGACGCGCCCCAACTCCCTTCAAGCCTGCCGTCGGGTGGCAGGCCCGAGGTTTTAAGCGGCTGCTTGTTCGAGCACCGCGACGTTAGCGCGGTGCGAGTTCAGCCGCGCCTCGGGCCTGACGGGACCCGGCGGGAAGCCGCAGGCCAGGCTTGCAGGGCGGCCTTTGGGGTGAAGGGGAATTTGGCCGAGCAAATTCCCCTTCCTGCCCGCCGGGCAGCCCCGGCAATGCAAACCATCATCCGCGCAGCGGATTCAATGCCTTGGCATTGCCTGCCCTTAAAAAATCGTGAACAAGCCCTTAAGGCTGGCCAGCCGCCAGCAAACGCTCCACATCCGCCACATTGCGGCAACGCAGCAGCTGACCGGGCGACAGCTCGACGGCGAAGGTTTCCCGCAGGCGCGCTGCAATGGCTTTCAGATGCTGGGGCAGCAAGCCCATGCTGCTGAAGTCCAGCAGCTCGTCGGCCAGCTCCTGATAGGAACGCCCCAGCACGCCCAGATAAATATCCAGCACCGGGCGCCGGTGCCGCGTCGCCGCGGCCGGCGCCTCGACAACGGTGGGCGCCGCCACGCGCTCCGGGGCCGGGGCATGGGCCGGCGCCTGCAACAGCGCGCGCGCGCCGCGGCGGTCCGGCTTGCCGTTTTGCGACAAGGGCAGTTGCGCCACCTGTAAGAAACGCGTGGGCACATGGGATTGCGGCAGGACGCGGCGCGCATGCTCGCGCAGATCCGCCGCGCTCGCCTCCGCGCCGGGCTTGGCCACGTAGAGCGCGCCGATGCCCAACTCCCCCTGCCGCTCGTCGCCCACATCCACCACCAGCACATGGGCCAGCGCCGGATGCTTGATCAGCTCCATCTCGATGTCCGGCAGCGACACCCGCACGCCGCGCACCTTGACGTAGCCATTGACCCGGCTGTCGAACATCATCACCCCGTCCGGCCGGTAACGGCCGCAATCGCTGGTGCGGAAGGCCCGCGCCTGCTGGCCGGCCTCGTCGCGCACCGTGACGAAGTCGTGCTGGGTCAGCTCGCCGTTTTCCAGATAGCCCAGCGCCAGATTGACGCCGGCGGTGTGAATGCGTCCGGCCACGCCGGCCGGGCAATGCTCGCCGCGCTCGTTCAGCAGCCAATAGCGGTTGCCGGGCAGCGGCCGGCCATAGGGCACCTTGGCGCTGTCCTCCGCGACGATGTCGTGCCAGATGCTCCAGATCGTGGTTTCCGTCGGCCCGCCCAAGGACAGCAGCCGCGCCGCCGGCAGAACAGCGCGCAAGTCCGCGATGATGGACGGCTTGATGTAATCCCCGCCCTGGGCCACCAGCCGCAGGCTTTGCAGCCCGCCTTCCCGCCGGCAAGACAGCAACATCTCCAGCATGGCCGGCACCGTGCACCACAGCGTGACCCCGTGCTCGTCCACCAGCTGGTTCCAGCGCACCGCGTCCTTCTCCTCGCCCGCCTCCGGCAACACCAGCGTGGCGCCGGCAGTCAGGCTGCCCAGCACGTCGAACACCGACATATCGTGGTGCAGCGGCGTCACCGACATGCACACGTCGCGCTGCGTCACCTGCCAATGCTCCAGCGTGGCCCCGATGACATTGGCCGTGGCCCGGTTGCACAACACCACGCACTTGGGCTTGCCGGTGGTGCCCGAGGTGTACAGGTAATACGCCGGCGTCTCGCCCAGCGACAGCGCCTGCCAGCCGCCGCGCGCAGCCAGCGGCGCGGCCTCGGCCAGCAGTTGCTCCGGCGTGGCCCGCGCATGCTCCGTCGGCAGCGGCTGGGCCGCCACCACCAAGTCCGGCCGGCAGTTGTCCAGCAAATAACGCAGCCGCTCCTCCGGGGAGGCCGCGTCTATCGGCACCCACACCACGCCGCTGAAGGCGCACGCCAGGGTGACGATGGTGTGTTCCGGGCTGCGCGGCAGGCACACCGCCACCACCTGGCCGGCGCTGACGCCGCGCGCCTTCAGCGCCGCCATCGCCCGGGACACCGCCTCGCCCAGCTCGCCGTAGCGTATCCGCCGCTGACCGCTGATCAGCGCCACCCGGGCGTTGTCCGGGTCGAAGATATGGGCGGCGATGCGGCCGAGGAAATTCTCGCGCCGCGCCTCGGCCTCCACGCTGTTCAGCCGGTAATGGCCGTAATCCAGCACCCGGCCGGCCGGCGCCTCGAACACGCCGCTGTCCGTCACCTGCTCGATGGCCCGCTCCAGCGCGCTCAGCACCGCGCCCACCAGAGCCGGTTCCAGCGCGTCGCGGGCGTAATCGATGTCAAACACCAGCGCGCCGTCCGCCCGCGCGGAAAAGCGCAGATCCATCGCCACCTGCGGCGTCTGGGTCAGCCCGCCGATCTGGCGCATGGCGCCGTCCGCCGCCACCGGCCACGACAAGCCATTGGTCACCACCACCGGCAGCGCCGGGCCGGGGCCATGGCTCTCAAACAGCATCCGCGCCAGGTCCACGCCGGAGAAGGCCAGGTGCTGCAAGCCCTCCATCACGTCCGCCTGCAAGCGGCGGCCGCGCTCGGCCAGGCTGTCCAGCCCCGCCTGCCACGTGACCGCGATAAAGCTGGAACGGTTGGAGAAACCGCCGGACGGCAGCGGCGCCACCGGCACCGCCACGCACAAGCCGCCCTCGTCCAGCCAGTGCGACAACACCTCCAACACCAGCGCCATCACCGTGGTGTTCTTGAAAAAGCGCTGCCCATTGCCCAGCTTGCCCAGCCGCTCGAAACGCTCCGCGCTCACCGTCAGGCTTTGCCGCTCATAGCGCGCCACGCCCAATTGATCCAAGGGCTTGCGCCAAGGCAGCCGCGGCGCGCCGCCGCAATCGGCCAGCTTGTTTTTCCAATACAGCGCATCCGCCTTGCGGGCTTCAGCGGACGCCTCGGCCGCCGCGGCGGCAGCCGGCCTGCTCGGCTCCGCCACGCCCTGGAACAGCTCCAGCATCAGCGCGGCGATGGAACGGCCGTCAACAATCAAGGCATCAAAACGCGCAAACACCGTCAAGCTGTCGTCCGGCAGCAGGAACAGCGTCAGCTCCCAAGGCGCGTGCTCCAGATCAAACAGCGCGTGGGCGTAATCCTCGCGCGCCGCCGCCACCCGCTCCTGGGCCGCCGCCGGCGACAAGGCGCGCAAATCCACCTCCCGCAGATTCACCCGCGGCTGCGCGCGGACCCGCTGCCGTAAACGCGTGACGTCTATCACCGTGCGCAGGCAATCGTGACGCCGCGCCATCTCGCCCAGCCGGGCGCGCAGCAGCGCCGGGTCCATCGTCCCGTGGTATTCGCGGAACTCCTGCATCGCCACCCCGCCCAGCGGCAGCTGCGCGGTGCGGCCTAATAGATACGCCTGCTGCAACACCGACAGCGGCGTTTCCGCCTCCGGCTGCGCCAGCGGGCGCTCCAGCGCGGCCGGGTCCGCCGCCACGGCGGTGGCCAGGGCCACGAAATCGTTGAACAGCTGCGTGATCCAGTCTTGCGGCAAGGCGTCCAGGCGGATGTCCCAATTGATCAACACCCCGCCGTCCGCGCTGACGATCTGCGCGTCCAAGGCCACCTGCGGCCCCTGCGAAATCACCCAGTTCATCGCGCCGAAGGCGCGCCGCACCCGCTCCGAGAACAGCTCCCCGCCCGGCATGTCCAGCGCCGCGGTGAACACCACCGGCGCGATCTGCGGCGAACGGTGATGGCGGGACAAATCCCGCATCAGGTTGACGCCCGGATAAGCGCAATGGCCGGCGCGCTCCAGCAACTGCGCGGCCAGGTTTCGGCACAGCGCGCCCAAAGTCGGCGCCGCGTCCAAATCCACATCCAGCAACACCAGATTGGCGAACTCCCCGATGATGCGCTCCGCGCCCTCCAACAGCGGCGGCCGCCAGAACACCGGCACATTCAACCGGAAGCGCCTGTCCCCGGTGGCCGCGCCCAAAGCCTGGGCGAACACGCCCAGCATCAGGCCGGACAGCGTCAGCCGTTGCGCCTTGGCCAGCCGCCGCAAAGCCTGGCGTTGCTCCGGCGCCAGCCAGGCGCACAAGCGCTGGCTGGACGCCGCGCCCGCCGGCCCCTCCCGGCGCGGCAAGGACGGCGCCGGCGCGATATCGGCCAACTGCGCGCGCCACCAATCGCGGTCCCGCTCCCGGGCCGCCTTGAGCCAGGGCTCGTCCCGCGCCCGGTCGCACCACTCAAAGAAGGACGGCGTGGGCGGCGTCTCCGCGTCCGGGGATTCGTAAAACAGCGCCAAATCCTCCATCAACACGCGGAAGCTGGACGGGTCCACGGCGATCATGTCCGCGTCCACATGCAGCCGGCTATCGCCCGCGCCAAACAGGCTGATGGAAAAACGAACGGCTTGACCGGTTGCCAGGTCAAGCCGCTGATGAGTCCACTGCTGGCGCTTGGCTTCCAGGCGCTGCGCCAGCGCCTCGCCCTCCAAGGCGGTGAAATCCTCCACCTCCAGATGGGGCGCTTTGTCCGCCGCCGCCAGCGCCTGCATGCCGTCCGCCGTTACGCAGGCGCGCAGCATGGCGTGCTCGCGGCCCAGCCGGACCAGCGCGGCCACCAAACGCGGCAGCTCAATGGCCTGGCCGTCGAACTCCGCATACAAATGCGCAGAGACGCCACCCAGATCGGAATGATCGCCCCGGCCCATCCAGCAGGCCGCCTGCATTGAAGTCAGCTCTCTCATTGCGCACCCATGAAAATTGACAAATGGATTTCTTGCATTTCTTCCATCTCCATATGGCATCTCTAAATGCGAATGATTATAATTTACATTTTTAGCGTGATGCAATGATCCAGGTGAAATCGTCATGACGAATGAAAAAGCAATCAGCACCACCCCGCCGCAAGCCGGCGGCGCGCCTCAAGCAAAAGCCGCCAACCCGCGCCAATGGCTGCATGGCCGGCTGCGGCAGCTGCTGGCGGAAGACGGGGAACTGAACCCCACGGAAAACCTGATGTATTACGGCCTGGATTCCCTGCGCCTGATGACGCTGGCCGCGGAGCTCAACGCCCGCGGCATCCCCGTGCGCACGGAAGAACTGAGCCGCTCCCCCACCCTGGCGGGCTGGGAAGCGCTGCTGGACGCGCGGCAAGCGGGCGCTTGAAGAATGGCCGCGGCCGGCGCGCAGAACCGGCCCTTAGAACCGGTTTACGACCTGCCGCGCGTCGTGAGACGCCCCACGGTGAGTACGGCTTCGAAATGCTCATGCGCCACGAGTGCATGCCGCTTCCTCAGCCGCAACGCCTTGTCTCGCCCTTGCTCGCCAGAGCGTAAACACGCACTAAAAACCACTAACAAAACCCTAAAACAGACAAAACCGGGCGCCAACCCACGCCCAGCCAACAAGGAAAAACACCAGCAATACCCACCCACCAAGAACCCATTCACGATCTTGCTTGCAAGACAAGCCAAGACAAGGCGAGAACAGCCGAGAAAGCGGAATGTGCGCAGAGTGCATGAGCATTTCGAAAGCGTTCTCAACGCCCTGTCTAAACTATCCCGTCGCCGCGCAGCGGATCGTGAACAGGTTCTGAGAAACCACGGAGTCACCCATGTCGCTGTCCCAACTTGACCAAAACCGTATCGAATCTTTTTGGCAGTACTGCTTGCAACACCAATATTTCAATCTCGCTTATCCAGAGTCAGCCGACTTCGACTACGCCCCCTTGCACCGCTTCCTGCGCTTCTCCATCAACAACTGCGGCGACTGGAACGAAAGCAGCAACTACCTGCTGAATTCCTTCGACTTCGAACGCGAAGTCATGCACTTCTTCGCCGAACTGTTCCACATCCCCTTTGACCAAAGCTGGGGCTACGTGACCAACGGCGGCACCGAAGGCAATATGTTCGGCTGCTACCTCGCCCGCGAACTGTTCCCGGACGCCACCCTGTACTACTCCAAGGACAGTCACTACTCCGTGGCCAAAATCATCAAGCTGCTGCGCATCAAATCCCGCGCGGTGGATTCCCTGCCCAGCGGCGAAATCGACTACGACGACCTGGTGGCCAAAATCCAGCAAGACCAGGAACGCCACCCCATCGTCTTCGTCAACGTCGGCACCACCATGAAAGGCGCCGTGGACGACATCGGCGTCATCCAGGACAAGCTGGCTAAGGCCGGCATCCCGCGGCGGGACTACTACCTGCACGCGGACGCCGCGCTCAGCGGCATGATCCTGCCCTTTGTCGACAGCCCGCAGCCTTACTCCTTCGCCGACGGCATCGACTCCATCAGCGTGTCCGGCCACAAGATGATAGGGTCGCCCATGCCGTGCGGCATCGTGCTGGCCAAACGCAGCAATGTGTCGCGCATCTCCGTGGAAATTGACTACATCTCCGCCAACGACCAAACCATCAGCGGCTCCCGCAACGGTCACACCCCCATGATGTTGTGGGCGGCCATCAAGAGCCGGCCGCTGGCGGAATGGCGCCGCAAAGTGCGCCATTGCCTGGACATGGCCCAATACGCGATAGACCGTTTCCAGTCCGCCGGCATCCAGGCTTGGCGCTGCAAAAACTCCATCACCGTGGTGTTCCCCAGCCCGTCTGAACCGGTATGCAACAAACACGGCCTGGCCAGATCCGGCGGCGCGGCCCACCTGATCACCACGCCCCACCACCACGACAGCCAGCGGCTGGACCGCCTGATTGACGACATCATCCAGGACCTGGGCGCCGTGACGGCCCCGGCCGGCGCCGCCATGAACGCGGCTTAGAACCTATTGACGATCTGCTGCGCGTCGTGAGACGTGACACGGTGGCACCGCTCCGAAATGCTCATGTACCGGAGCTACATTCCGCTTTCTTAGCCGCAACGCCCTGTCTCGCTCTAGCTCGCAAGATCGTAAACACCTTCTTAGAACCGGCAAGTGATCGCCGCGCCGCGGCGCTGCAACGCCAAAAGCCGCCCGTAAAGGGCGGCTTTCTGCTGTAATCCCCACCCCGGCCCGCCGCCGCCTTGACGCTGGGCCTTGCCCCCCTTACTCTGCCCATGCGCTGCGCCAAATAACGCAGCCATGGGCTGGGAGGCCCGTTCTGAACGTTTCTTAGCAAATCGCTTGGCTGCGATTCGCTATGTGCTCATGCGTCTGCCACCACCGGGCGGGCTCATGGCACTGAGCCCCTAAGGGGCTGCCGTGGAACGTTCCGGTCCTCCCACTTTGTCATGAGCCTGCCCACGCCTTCCGTGCGTGCCGCGCAGGCTTCCTTAAGCAAATGTTTGTGGAGGCCATAGTGAATATATTGAATATCTACCGTCAGCCCCACCGCCGTATCACCCCGGTCATCATGGAGGGACGGATATGAACGCCCCGGCCGTCAAACGGGAACAGTCCTTGCTGCAGAACATGCACGAGCAGATCAAACTGCTGCGTCTCGCCACTGCCGACCAGGACACCCTCTACGCACTCGCCCAAAACCTGGAGAAGTACTACCTCCTCGCCGATGAAGGCCTGATCCGGGGCATTGTCCATATCCACTCCGCCAACCAAAGCCTGCACGCAATCATGACACTGCTGTTGGCCTGCCCAGAGGACAAGCAAATTCATTGCGAACAGATCGCCGCCCTGCTGGAACCTATCCGCCAGGAACTGCTGACCGGCTTCACGCAGATATCCGAGGTGATGTAGATGTGAAAACGCCGCAGCGGGCGCTGCGGCGTTGCCGACTATGCTGTTACAGCCAAAACCATCAATCAAATAACGATTCTTGCCGTTGCGCCAGTTCCGGGCATGCCTGATCCAACAACTGGTCCAGAGTCAGTCCGGAAGGCTCGGCCAGCTTCTTCCTGGAAATCGTTTTACCCTTGACGGCGCTGAGCTCAACGCCGGCATGCTCGGCCAGCAATTGCCGATCCGCCAGATTGCCCGTCACGATGTAGTAATACCGAGCGGCAAACGACCACCACTCCTGCTCAATAATCTCCGGCTCCAGCCGGTATACCAAGCCGCTTGGCGACGCGACAATCGCCGCCAAACGGTCCGCGCTGACCGCCACCAAGGCCGTGATCTTGCTGCCGTCGGACTCGCCCTCCACCTCCCCGGCAACGCCATCCTGCAAGGGCAAACCCGCGCTCCGCATTCTCGCCAGCAAGCGAGCCGGGTCCGCAACAAGCTCTTTTGTCTCCCAGGTGACATCCTGATTATTCAAATCCACTCGTGCATTCATTTACTGTCTTTCGCATTTTTCGTATTAATACTGCGCCTACAAGCTAAGCCTAATGATCACCGCTACTCGCGCTGCCGATACCGGACAGTGTGCTGCCATAACTTGATCTAGGGAAGCCCGGCCTCGCCGCTCAAGCACCGGCCGGAGCGTGAGGGGGTGGGCTGAGCACCGGCGTCGCATCGTCAAAACGCGCATACCACGCCAAGGTATTGGCCTTGGTGAAGCCCTCCGCATCGTCCATGCAGGTATGCAGTTGATCCGGATGAGGCACCCGCACCCGCTTGAGCACCCGGTTCACCGCCACATAGGCCGGCGGATGGCCGTCTTCCTGAGCGCCGACATCCGGCAACACGCCCGCCTGAATCATCAATCTGCCGTTATCGGTTTCCTGCACGCTGACATCGGGCAACTGAAGCTGCTGCTTGAGCACGGCCATGCCGCCCAGCTGCTCGATATAACGAGGGCCCAGCAACGTCAGCCAGTTGACGCCTTTGATGCCATCTCTCAACTCAGTCAGGTCCATGTGGGGGGCGGAATCCACCATCAGTCCGCTATAACGCTGCGCCATCTGGAATTCATAAGGCTGAAACTGATGGCGATCATAGGGAAGCGTGCAAGCGAGCCCGGCATAACCATGGTCAATATCCAGCGTCTCGCACAAATAACGAACCCAGTCCTTGAACCGCTGCTCGCCGTCAGGGGTTTCCAGCAACTGCCATGGCAGCACGATTTTGACGTAAGACAACACGCCATAAGGATCGCTTTCGGGGTGTGCCGTCATTGCCTGGATGGAGTATTCGGCAGCCCGTTCGCCATTCTTCTCGCTTTGCAAATCCCAAGAAAATGGCCCCCCATCATCCACACGTTCCTGGAGCTTCTCTTTGGCCTTCTTGATACTACCTTTGCGGAGGCTCGTGAAGCTACATCCACTCAAGCTATGAAACTGTCCTTGCAGATGCTCGCCAAACTGCTCAGTAAAACGGTCGAAGCAGCCGAGCACCTTGTAGCCGATGTCCCGCTGCCCGCCCTTGCGGAAGTACACGGTGCACATCAGCCCCAGCCGGACCAGCACCTGGCCTTCAGGGGTTACCCCTTCAATGAAGTCCACTTGCTTGGCAATACGGGCATAGGCTTGCTTGTGCGAGGGTGCTTGGGCATCTCTCATCATTTGGTTTGATGGAATCGGGCTGGCCTGCCCAGCTTTACGCCACAACTCACCGGCCGGCGTGGAAGGAGACAGGCTTGCCACCGGAGTCGCATCGTCAAAACGCGCATACCACGCCAAGGTATTGGCCTTGGTGAAACCCTCCGCATCGTCCATGCAGCTATGCAACTGATCGGGGTTTGGCACGCGGATCGATTTGAGCACTCGGTTCACCGCCACATAGGCCGGCGGATGGCCGTATTCCTGAACGCCGACATCCGGCAACACGCCTGCCTGAATCATCAATCTGCCGTTATCGGTTTCCTGCACGCTGACATCGGGCAACTGGAGCTGCTGCTTGAGCACGGCCATGCCGCCCAGCTGCTCGATATAACGAGGGCCCAGCAACGTCAGCCAGTTGACGCCTTTGATGCCATCCTCTAAAGCCGCCTTATCCAGGTAAGGTGCAGAGTCCACCATCAAGCCGCTATAACGCTGTGCCATCTGGAACTCATAAGGCTGGAATTGGTGGTAGTCATAGGGAAGATTGCAGGCCAGACCCGCATAGCCTTGGTCCACATCCAAGGTTTCGCACAGATAACGCACCCAGTCCTTGAACTGTTGCTCGCCATCCGGCTCTTCCAGCAACTGCCATGGCAATGTGATTTTCAGATAGGACAACCACTCGGAGTCATGATCAATATTGCAGGTCATCGCCTTGATGGCGTACTCAGCGGGCAACTCACCATTTTTTTCGCTTTGCAGAATCCAGAAAAACATGGCCCCATCGTCTACTAATCCGGACAGTTTTTCTTTAGCTTTCGTGATACTGGCTTTGCGCAGAGAGGTGAACCCTCTTCCACTAAAGTCATGAAACTGCCCTTTTAGGTGCGGGCCGAACTGTTCGACAAAGCGGTCAAAACAGCCCAAGACTTTGTAACCGACATCCCGCTGCCCGCCATTACGGAAATACACGGTGCAAATCAAACCCAGTTTAACCAGCGCCTCGCCTTCCGGGCTTACGCCATCAATGTAATCCGCCTGATTGAGAATACAGCCATAGGCGTTCAGATACCTTAGTTGCTGCTCATTTATATTTTCATCCACTACGCCACCACCAAATCGCGTTAGATATTTGTTATGTAGCGTCATAACAGTGGAAATAAGCAACGAGTTAGACCCAACCCCCCTGATATAAAAGCTTACATTACGCTCTTTATTAGAGTAGGCCCATTCCATTCCTACTTTCTCCCATCCCAGCGGGCCTTGCCTGTCCTTGAAGAGCGCCAATAATTTTTTTACAGGCATGTCAACAAAACAAATCGTCTGCGTTCCAGTAGCAGTAAAGCTGTCATCGTCCAGGCTCAACAACTGCTTAAGATGAGCTTGTAGCTGCGCCACTGTTTCTATCCGGACATCTCCCACAATACGATCTCCAATCGTTGGATTAGCGCTTACCCAAAGCCCCCGCCAGCATGGCCACCAGCACGCCCCACATCTCTGCACTCATCTTGCGTCGGGGGCCGGTTCTCGATACCAGATCGTGCTGCCATAACTGGATCCAGGGAAATCCGGCATGAGGTCCCCTTTCTTAAAGTGTTGATGCGAGCTGTCTTTCGCCGGTGTCCACCAGATCCCGCTTTCCGGGCAAGGCAGCCCGGCTTCGCAGCGCAAGCCTCCAGCCGGCACAGGAGAGGGCAGGTTTACCGCCGGCATCGCATCGTCAAATCGCGCATACCACACCAAGGTATTGGCCTTGGTGAAGCCCTCCGCATCGTCCATGCAGGTATGAAGTTGATCCGGATGAGGCACCCGCACCCGCTTGAGCACCCGGTTCACCGCCACATAGGCCGGCGGATGGCCATCTTCCGGTGCGCCGACATCCGGCAACACGCCCGCCTGAACCATCAATCTGCCGTTATCGGTTTCCTGCACGCTGACATCGGGTAACTGAAGTTGCTGCTTGAGTGCGGCCATACCTCCCAGCTGCTCGATATAGCGAGGACCCAGCAGCGTCAGCCAGTTGACGCCTTTGATGCCATCCTCTAAAGCCGCCTTATCCAAATGTGGAGCCGGGTCCACCATTAGGCCGCTATATCTCTGTGCCATCTGGAATTCATAAGGCTGGAATTGGTGGTAGTCATAGGGAAGATTGCAGGCCAAGCCAGCGTAGCCTTGGTCCACATCCAGCGTTTCGCACAAGTAACGTACCCAGTCCTTGAATCGCTGCTCACCATCCGGCTCTTCCAACAACTGCCATGGCAATGTGATCTTCAAATAGGACAGCCACTCAGGATCATGGTCAATATTGCTAGTCAGCGTCTCGATATGGTATTCAGCCGCCACCTCCGCCGTTTTTTCACTTTGTAAATCCCAAGAAAACATCGCCCCTTCCTCTATCATTTCTTGGAGCTTCACCCTAGCCTTCACAATGCTGTCTTTCCGCAGGCTGGTAAAACTGCGGCCACTTAGGCTATGAAACTGGCCTTGTAGATGCTCGCCAAACTGCTCGACAAAACGGTCGAAGCAACCTAATACCTTGTAGCCCATATCCCGCTGCCCGCCATTGCGGAAGTACACGGTGCAAATCAGCCCCAGCCTGACCAACACCACCCCCTCTGGAGTTACCCCTTCAATAAAATCCACTTGCTTGGCAATACGGGCATAGGCCTGCATGCGTTGATATTCTTGTGCACTCATCTTTAGCTTCATCCATCCTGCCATCAAGAAGCGGCGGCCATGGCGCCACCGCCCAACATGACTGCAACCGCGGCCCAGGCGGCCGCCCCCATTTCCACCAGCGCGGCCAATGCCGCCACCAGCCATCCCCCCAGCACAAACACCACCACCACCCCGGCGATAACCACCGCGACGGCAAGCAAGCCCTTGCCAATGTCCAACAACACTTGAGTCCAGTCTATCTGGCGCAAGGTTTCCAGGGTCAGATCGGTCACGCGCTGAATCTCCGCCCAGGCCGCGCGTAATTGCGCACTGGTCCAACTGGCAATGCGCTGCCCCTGCTCATTGACGAAGTGCCAGGTATCGTTGGCCTTGTCTTGCAGCCAGTGACCGGCGGTGAACAACCAGGGCGCATGCTGCTTCAGCTCCGCCTGCACCTTGGCCGAAAGCTGGCCAACGGCCTGACGTAAGTTTTTGGCCAATGCCTTGCCGTCTTCCGCCAAGCTATGCACCAACTGCTTGGCGTCATCCAGCCACTCTTCATAAAAGGCGGGATCAGGCAAAGGCTTGGGGCCATATATTGGCACCCGCCGGTTCTCGCCGCGCGGTATTCCATCCGCCCTGGGCGCGAACACGGGCGCCGGCTTCTTCACCGGCTCGGTCTGCCTCCGCTTCTCACCCGGCGGGATCACATGTAATAGCGTAAAACGATCCAAACCTCCCGCTATCTGTTGATAAGCCTCAGCTTGCTCCCTGTGCAAACTGTCGCCCGGAAACTTGATCTCGACCACCCGGTGCAGATTGTCCCCATGCGGAACGCCATCATGATCCTTTGTCGCTCTTCCGGGCCAGCGTACCGCCTTGTCCTTCACAATGATCAGGTCTGGACGACGCAAGAAATTCTTGCGCAGGCCTTTAGGAAAAGGGGTTAACGAGTGGCGGCGGTTGGGCTTGCGGCCTTCCGTAGTACTAAGAAAAGGCTTTGGCACCCCTCTACTACTTGAAGGCATATCGAAACTGACTTCCGCCTTGTAGTACCACAGGTATTCATACCGCATCTCATCAGCGCGGATTTCTGCGCTCATCACCGCTTGCCGCGCATGGATGGTGAAGTTCTTTCCCAGCTTGCTGACCCCAATACGCACATCGGGCACTCTAACCGCGGCCTCGGCCTTGGGTTGCAGATAGGGCTTGTTTTTCTCAGAGGGCAGCTTGGCATACTGCTGATCTTCTTCCAGCCGCGTAAGGCCGTTACCGACTATTTGGGTAGAGGTCATGCGGATCATCCTTGCGGGGCGTCATTGCGCATCTCGAGTTCCAACTCGTGCTGGCCGCCGCCGGCCAAGTGCAATGTCTCGGTTTTGGCTGGCGCGGGCTCCAATACCTGCAACTTCATGCCTTCCGGCTGCCGGCTCATGGCGGTCAGCGTCCAGCCATCCTTATCGCTATACCCGCTGAGAGTGCGGCCGCCGGCCTGCTGAATGGAGTAAGCCCGGCCAACCAGCGGCGCGCCGGTTTTCTGGTCCTGCAACTGGAAACGGCCACTGTAAACCTGGCCGAAGGTGGGCATTCTGTAGTTCAGGCTGGCCGGCCCGCTCAATACATGGCTGCTGCCCTTGATGCTGACCGTGCCCGGGCAGTGCACTTCGATATCCCCGCCTTTGAGGCGGATATAGCCGCCGCCGCTGGTCAGCAGAATCTCGTCCTTGGCCGCAATGATGATGCGTTCCTTGCAGGAGGTGATGGTGACGTCCTTGTCCGCCGTCAGCTCAATACTGTCGCTTTGCGCCTGTAGCTGAATCTTGCCCTTGGCGGCTATCCACTTCATCGCCACCTGATCCGCCACGCCGGCCACGAACAGGCTGATGTGCTTGCCTACGTTATGAATCCAGCGCCGGCCGCTGCTTTGATTGGCGTCGCGCTGCGCCACCAGATTGAGATGGGTTTCCGCGGCCAGGGTCTGGCTTTGCCCGGACAGGCTGGCAATGCCGGCCGGCGCGGACAACACCAGCAAGGCTTGCTGGCCGGCCTGTTCCTTGGCGGTTTTGCTGTCTGGATCGGTATTGCTGCCGGCCTCCCAGGCCTCCAGCGCCTGCAACTGGTGCAGCACATGGCCTTGTTCCCGTTTGCCGCTGCTGACGTTGTCGTCGCCAATGCCGTCCGGCCCGGTTTCCATGGTGTCGGCCTGCTGCGTGGTGGCGGTTTCGGCCAGCGCCTGGCTCAGGGCCACCGCCGCTTGTAGCTGGCTGCCGGCCTGCTCCCGCGCCAGCTGCTTGCCCGCGCCTCCGCCTTGCGCCTCCGTGGACAGCAGCAGGCCGTGGGCGGCGCGGATGGCGCCATGCTGGTCCGTCCGCAGCTCAAAACCGTCGCCGCGCGGCTGGGCCTGGCCATTGCTGCGCGGATGGGTGAGGAAGCCTTGGTTGAGCTGGGTCTTGCCCGCCTCGCTGGACAGCTTGGCACGCACCTCTCCGGGGGTGTCGTCGAACAGCAGCTCGTTATAGCCGCCGCCCTGGTGCTCTTTGGATTTGATGCCGGACAGCGTCTTATTGGCCGGCAGACTGCCGGCGCCGCTGAAGTCCGGCGCGGGATGGCTGCCGTTGTAGACCACGGCCTTGACCACCGGGCGATCAATATCGCCTTCGATAAAGTCCACCAGCACTTCCTGACCGATGCGCGGCAGGAACTGATGACCCCAGCCGGCGCCGGCGGACGGCATCGCCACCCGCACCCAGCAGGAGGATTTGTCGTCCATGCCCGCGCCGATGCCTGGATGCTCTTCCGGGCGCTGCCAATGGAACTGAATCTTGATGCGGCCGTGTTCGTCGGTATGCACTTCTCCGGGGCTCTCCGCCCCGGCATCGCCGCTGGCCGGCCCCACCACGGTGGCGGTTTGCACGCCCAGGCTGGTGGGCTTGGCGTGAGCGGTGCCGGCATAAGCCGGCGTCAGCGGAATGCCGCGGCGCTGAGCCTGGATGGCGGCGCTAAACGGCGCGGCGTCCGCCTCCGTGCCCAAGTGCTGCGCCAGATCCCGCGGCAGATTGTTGCGCGCCTGAAAGCGCTGGCCGGTGACAACAAACTGGCGTTTCTCCTCCGCGTCGTCCTCATGCGCGGGGTGGTCGTCCAGGCGGAACCACTCCCCCGGCAACAGGCCGCGCACCGCGCCGCTGCCGCTGAAGGTCTTGGCCTGCAAATCGTTAGCCTGCTGCCGCAGTACGGCGTAGCGGCCCAGCTGCTCCTCATCCCCGGCGTAATACAGGCCCGGCGCATCGTAATGGCCCAGGCTGCTTTGCAAGGCCTGACCAAACTGGCCCTGCTCCACCCGGCTGGTTTCCCGGCCTTGCTGGGTGAGCACCGGCTTGTAATCGTAACTGGCCAGCGCGCTGGCGCCGGGGACAATCTGGCGCGCGGCCTCCCAGCCCGTCAGGCCATCCTCTTCCTCGGTGGCGTCGCTGCGGTGGAAGCGCACCCGCTGCAGCGGAGAAGCCGGCAAGGCGTGGGCATCGTCAAAAATGGAAAGCTCCACCCGCGGCCCGTCCGCCTCCAAGTGGCGGAAACGCCAGGCGTAACCCTCTTCATGCAAGAGGCGGACGATGAAATCGTAATCGCTCTCGCGGTATTGCAGCGCATAGCTGCGCGGCGTGGCCGGCTTGAGCTGCAAGACCAGCGTTTGCACGCGGGCGAAGATGGGGTTGGCTTGCTGATGTTCACTGAGGATTTGTTTGACGATGTCCGGCACGGACAGGTCTTGGAATACCCGGGAAGTCCTGCGATGGCGCAGCAAGGCGAACGGCGCTTCCACGACCAGTTGATAGCGGGCAAAGCCGCCGTCCGACCCCGCCAAACTGGCCTGACTGACCACGCCGCAACGGATCGCCTCGCCCCCCTCCGCGCCCTGAATGCCAATGCGGGCCGGCTGGCCCAACAGCGTCTTCAGCGGGATATTGCCATCCGGCGACAGGCAGGTCAGCGTATAGCGATAAGGCAGGGAAACCCCCTCCTCGCCCTCCAGGCTGAGCGGCAGCAGCTGTTCCGCGGCGAACTGCCCCTCCCCAAACTGCAAGGTCAACATCCGGTTGTCTTGGCCAAAGGCGGAAGCAAAGCTGGCCAACAGTGCATTCAGGTCCATCGGCATTCCAAACGAAAACACCGCCAAGCGGCGGTATGACATTGAAAATAAGCCTGAAATTTTATGAAGTTAGGAAGACAGTCACAAGCCGGCGTGGTCCGGCAGCGCGTTCTATTGGACTAAAGGACAGGTTTGGGGGGTGGGGGAATGCTGGGTAGCTTGGAGGGCTGGGGGCGGTCATGGCGGGGTGGCAGGTCGCACTCACTGGCTATGGGGGAATATGGAAACGCCGTAGCGAGCTACGGCATCACCTCTCTGATTGCCATTGGGTGTATCAGTAATGCCAGTCCTCGTGCCTGACCGGAAGATTATTGAGTTGTACCCTCAGGTGTTGCCAATGTGGCAGGTACTGATCCATCAGCCTGACAAAGCGTTCGTTGTGGGTTGGCTCCAGCAAATGCACCAGCTCATGTACAACGATGTATTCCAGGCACTCCGGCGGCTTCTTGGCCAAGTCGGTGTTGAGGCGGATGTAGCCTGAGGCAGGCGTACAGCTGCCCCACTTGGTTTTCATGCGTTGAACAAATACCTTGTTTGCCCTCACCCCAAGCAAAGACTCCCATTTGACCAGCAGAGGCGGCACTGCGTCGCGCACCTGCTGTCTGTACCAGCAATCCAGCACCTCTTCAAACTTGACCTGATCGGCTCCAGACCGAACCTGCAGTTGTAACTTTCGAGGCGTCAAACTGATCGCCGGCGCAGCATCAACAAAACGGATTTCCAACAGATAGCGCTTGCCCCATAAATAGTGGCTTTCCTTGTTCAGGAACTCGCGCGGTGTTTCCCGCACCTGTGTTTGCAGCTTGCGCTGCTGCGACTTGATCCAAGCTAGTTTGGAGATGACGAATAGGCGAATGGTTTCCAGCGGCGCGCTTTGCGGCGCGGCCACGCGCACTTTTCCATCCGGCGGCAACACGCTCAAATGAACATGCTTGATCGCTTTACGCACCACCTCGACATGCAACTCCCCCAGATCCAGCACATCGCGCATCAATATTCCTTGTGTGCGAAAACGATTTGGAACAAGCGCTCCACCTCTTGCTCATCTTTCAACACATCAAACATCACCTGTTTAACCATGCGCTCCTTGGCCATCACTCCGCGCCAACCATCTGGCCGCCTGGTCTTGATGGCACTATCCAGCATCAAAGCCATATCCAATACCTGGGTCATATCACCAGAAGGGACTCTGGTTTGCAGTGCCGCATTCTGCGCGATATAGCCCTTCAGATTGTTGTACAGCGCCTGCTGACCGGATGTTTTCAGCTGCGCTGGCGTGTCTTCTGCTTTGCCAATGCTGACCTGCTTGGCGATATCAGCAATCCGCGCCAGATAGTCCTCATACTCGATTGCGCGCTCCTTGCGCAGGCGGATGATTTCATCCAGCAGCGCCGACATCTTGGCGAAATAAGCCGGATCGGTCAGCTGTTCTTTGAGGATCTTGCTACGAACATTGTTCTCGATGGTTTCCGCAACGGCGTCCCTATTCCCTTTCATCTCCCCCAGCTGCTCGACTATCGCGTCGGCAATGCCGGTCTTAACGATAAGATCCAGCAAGCTGACGCCATCAAATGGGGAAATCTTGCGCGGCGCTTGGGCTTCAATGTAAGTATCGATCAAGTGACGCATGTCTGCCTCGAACGGCTTCAAGTCCAACGTCTCGCCTGCCGCCTTGCGAATGATTTCGCGTAGATTCAGGTAGTGCCTTTGCAGGTGTTTGATCTGCTCAATCTGCTCTAGCGTATAGCCCGCAGCATCTAGCTCGTCGGCTAAATTGGCATAGGCGCGCACCAAAGCCACCACCGCCTTGTACAGCTCTATCCGGTATGGCTCGCGTGCCTTCAGGTCTTCTGGAATTTCGGTATTGCCGCAAAAGTAACGGATATGCTCCAGGTCACCCTTGGGCGGCTCTACCGGTTCGCACAGCAGCGCCAAGACCTCAACCGCGCCGTCTAGCCGCTCGCGACCGGTATCCAGGCGGTTTCTCATCATCACTTGCGAGTCCCCCTCGCCCTCGCTTTGATCCAGTTCCGAGGTGTAGACGGCGATCGCCTTCTCAACTTTCTTGAACAGGTTCTTGTAATCGACGATGTAGCCGAACTCCTTATCCTCGCCATCCAGCCGGTTGGTGCGGCAAATCGCCTGGAACAGGCCATGGTCCTGCATAGACTTGTCGAGGTAAAGATAGGTGCAAGGCGGCGCGTCAAAACCTGTCAGCAGCTTGTCCACCACGATCAGCAACTTCATCTGGGATGGCATCTTGATGAAACGGTCTTTCACATCTTGTTCGTAGGTCTCGGTCTTGCTCATCCCCGGCCTGGCCACTACGTCCTTCAGCAGCTCGGTATAAGTGTGGTAGATGAACTGCTTGTCGCTCTCGGTATTGGCGCCGGTTTCTTCCTTGCTGACATCCGAAGCCTGCGGGTTATATGAAGTCACCACGGCACAGCGCCCGGCAAACCCGGTATCCCGCCCGTTAAATAGCTCGAAGTAACGGCAAGCCTCGTAAATACTGGCCGCCACCAGAATGGCGTTGCCGCGTTCATCGCTTAACCGGGGTTTGGTCGCAAAATCCAGCATGATGTCAGCCACAATACGGCCCATCCGCGCCCGGGAGCTCAGCACCCGTTGCATGGTGCCCCAGTGCGCTTTCAGCTCGTTGCGTTGCCATTCATTGAGCGCGCGAGTTTTGGCCTCAAACCAGCGATCAACAGGCTCCGCCCCCACCAACTTTTGGTCCACATCCCGCGCCTCATACACCAAATCCAGCACCACCCCGTCTTCTACCGCTTCGGCAAACTTGTAGGTGTGGATATAGCCGCCAAACACCTCCATGCTGCTGGCCTTGTCGGACTTCAACAAAGGGGTGCCGGTAAAGCCGATGAACACCGCATTGGGCATCATGGCTTTCATGATCCGGTGCAGCTTGCCGCTTTGCGTACGGTGGCACTCGTCCACAAACACATAGATCTCGCCATGGGTGGGGCTAGGTTGCGCTTCGAGGTCACGGATGAAGGCTTCGAAATCATCCACATCACGGCGACCAAACTTGTGCACCAAGGAGCACAGCAAACGCGGATTGGGTTGTGCCAGCTGCGCCATCAAGTCGCGCCCGCTCTGGCTACGCTGAATGGTTTCGCCAGCCTCCAGGAATACGCGTTCGATCTGGCGGTCCAATTCGTCTCGGTCTGTGATAATGGCCACGCGCGCCGCAGGCTTGTTTTCCAGAATCCAGCGCGCCAGCAACACCATCAAAATGCTCTTGCCGGCACCCTGGGTATGCCAGATGATGCCGCCGCGCCGCTGCTGCACATACGTCTGCGCCGCCTTGATGCCAAAATACTGGTGCACCCGCGGTAGCTTCTTGATACCGCCGTCGAACAGCACAAAGTCGTGAATTAGCTCCAGCAAACGCGGTTTGCTGCACAGCTTGCTCAGATATTTGTCCAGCTTGTAGCCCGCGCAGTCGGCTTCGTCTTCCTTCCAGGTCAGAAAGTACTTTTCCTGGGTTTCAATCGCGCCATAGCGCAGGCCTTCGGAATCATTGCCCGCCATGATCAGCTGCATGGTACTGAAAAACCACTGATTGAACTCTGGCTGCTGATTGGACAGGCACTGTCGTATCCCCTCACCCAAGCCGACACGGCTGTTCTTCAGCTCCAACACGCCCACGGCGATGCCGTTGAGATAGAGCACGATGTCCGGCCGCCGCTCGTGGCCGCCTTTCAGCGTCACCTCCTCGGCAATGGCAAAGTGGTTTTCCTGCGGCTGCTGCCAGTTCACCAGATGCACCGTCTCATTTACCTGACCGGCCTCCACCTTCACCGATACGCCGTAGCGCAGCAGCTGGTACACCGCCTGGTTGGCGGCATACAGGCTGCGACCATGCAACGATGCAGCGGAACGCAGCTTGTGCAAGGCGGCACTGATCTGCGCCGGGCTGTAAGCGCTGCTGGTGAGAAAGTCTGTCAGCAGGCCTTCCTCTATGCAGTGGTTATCCTCGCGTTCAGTCCAGTCACCCAAGTATTGGTAGCCCAGCGTATGGGTAAACAGCTCAATCACCCGGTTTTGGGTGGCGCGTTCCGGCTTGCTGACATTGCCCATCTTTTTCTCCCTGCGCGACTCTTGGCGGCTGGCGTCAGTGTTTGATCAGTTTGAAACTCACTTGGTAACGGTAAAAGCTGATGCCAGGCACGGCCAATAAGGCCCAGCGCAGTTTCTGGTCGTCGTCCAGCGCGATGATCGCGCCTTCCACCGTCTGGTGCGGCTCGGCGATCTGTTCTTTCACATAGCCCATGTAGCGCAGAATTTGCCCCACCACCACGTCGGACGCGCGTCCGCGCTTCAGCTCCACCACCAGCAGGCGCTGCCCGTCCTTGCTAACGGCCAGAATATCGATAGGGCCGGCGTCGGTAGCGTATTGCTGGCCCACCAGCTCGCCATCTTCCTCGTAAATTTTGAACTGCTGCGCCAGCTCGGTCTGCGCCCAGTTCTTCACCAGGAAGTCTTCCAGATGCTTCTCCATGGCGAAGGCCACCGGGTCTTCCACCACCGGGTCAGTCGCCACGATATTGACGCTGGTCTGGCCGAGCTGCGCGGCCAGGAACTGTTCGATCTCTTGGTAATGCTCGGTAATGGTGCTGACGGTACCGATAGAACCGGCGGAGTTGCGCAGCGCCTCGCTCATCGCTGCGCGAGCGATGGTCAGCGGCAGCCAGTTCACCCGCCGCCTATGCGGCAGTACCTGGCCCGGCGCATAGTAGTACTCGCCCTCAACCATGCCGACTCGGTATACACCCGAGCCATCCGGGCTCAACACCACGTCGCCCGGCCGCAACCCCTTGGCCACCGTCCACAACGCGCCGCAGGCCAGTCCTGCCGCGATCTTGCTTTTATCCGGGTGACCAGCCAGAAATACCGGGATGAAGTCCGCATTGAACTGTCGCCAAGCCTCGGGCAACTGGCCGCTCAGGTCTTGCGCGATGCCAAAATCAGCGCCGATGAAACTGCCGGCCAGACACTCGGCAGCATGCACACTTTGCCTGCCCAGCATTACACGGTAATAGCTTTTAACGGGTTGGCTCATGTGTTTTCAGACTCCACCAGGCGAATGTGGCCGGTTAGCAGGGCTTGCGCCATCGCCTGTTTCAGGTCACGGGCTTTGGAAAGGCGAGCTTTGACTGCGGCGATGTCGGCGTCCATGTTGGAGAGGACTTCGGCGATGGCTTCTTGCTCGGGAACATCCGGATATGAAATTGAAATGTTCAACAGAGCGCTCTTGGCAATGTTTTTCATACTGCCACTGGTCCCGGTGGCTGCATCGCCGATGCGTTTCTTGTAGGGCGTACTACTGAGTAGGTAGCCCAGCCAGCGCACACAAACACAGTCGGAAGAACGCATTCGCGTCATCCAAACTCGGTCTGGTAGATAGAGCCAGTCATAGTCACGATCAACGTACCCAACCTCGCCAACCAAGTCGGGCGTATTCATCCGGCTGATCAGTAGGGTGCCCTTACGCGGCTGAGTTGTCGCGCGGGCCAGATCCACAGGTACGATGAGCTTACATTCTGATGCATCAAACACACCACCTTTCATTGCAGAGGTCTTGACCACCGAAGGAACGCCGATACCGCCCTCGTGCATATCGGAGTTCACGCTAACGCCAGCGATCAGTTCAGCGATTACTTGGCCGAGCAGTCCGTCTCTCCAAGGTTCAGAAAACCCCGACAACCGCCGCTTACCGGTAAGCAGTTCCTGCATGGCTCCTTGCTTGATCTGGTGCTTCTTGTTTAGCAGTTGCTCCAGAGTGTCGATCAGAACATCGGCATCAGAGAGCGCACTAGCAATACTCTCCTGCTCGCTTTGTATTGAAGGGATAGCGACCTTGAAGGAACGGATATCACCAGGGCTGATGTGCGGGATCGCTGTCGTCGTCTTTACAGCATCACAGTGCGCGGTGAATCTTTCACTACAGATCCAGTGTTGCAAGTACCCAATCTCTACTTGATTGGACCGAATTCGTGCTACACGCTGAAGCAGAAGCGCTGGCACGTCCTGTTCCGTCAGTGCTCCGAAACTGCGCCCTACCAACGAACCATCCATTGCGACGACAACATCGCCCACCTTGAGTTGGTACTTCTTGATATCGCTGGTAACGTCAGGCCAATATTCAGTCAGTTCTTCTTGCCAATCAATCCGGCCGCGCTTGACGTTCGAGCCACGAAGTAGGCGTATCCCCAAACCGCGATAGCCTGCGCTCGGGAACGGGAATCCCGTAAGGATGTCTGTCACATCGCCAAGTTGACTGCATGACCAGTCACCAGGCAAATCACCCAGCTCTGTCTGCTGTTTGGCAATGAGGTAATGGGCAGTGAGGTCTTTCACTTCCATACGAACCCCATCCTCGCCAGATGCTCTGCCACCCGCGCGGCCATGTCATCCACCCGCTGCGCCAATTGAGGCAGCGTTTGTCCATAGCGTTCGGCCAACTCCTTCACGCGTTGGGTCAAGGCCTGGCTGACGCGGTCCAACTCGCCGTGCGCGGCCTGGTGCAGCGCCGCCAGCCACTTGTGGTCCACCACCAGCGCCTTTACCTCACCGGTGGTCAGCGTGGGGTAGCGGGCATAGGCTTTGGCATCCAGCGCCGCATCCAGTGTCTTGATGCGCTTTTTCAGCGCGGCGGCTTGTTCTGACAGCGCGAACCAGCGTTTCAGCACCGCCAGCTCGGCGGCGGCGTCTGCATCGTCGGCAGGTACGCGGCCGATTTCCTTGATACGGGACTTCACTTCCTTGTCGTTGATCTTGTCAAAGCCGTTGAAGGCGGCGTCCTCGCCGCTGTGTTCTTCTTCCAGCTCGGCCTGGGCGGCCTGCACGCTATCAAGATCCGCAGCCAGTTTGTCCAATTCCGCCTGCTCTGCGGCATAGTATTGCTGCACCAGCAGCGCCTTGGGCACCAGGTCGCAGGCCCAGCCTTTGTCCACGGTCTTACCGGGTTTGCCGTCCTTGCCCTTCTTGGTTTCCAGTACGCGATAGGTCTGTGCTACCCAGCCGTCCTCGGCGATCAGGTAGGCGTCGTCCTGCATGGTGGCGGCCCAGTAGTCCATCAGGTGCTGGTACACGGTATAGGGGTCGATCAGCACTTCGGCCGTCGGCTGCTGTTCGTAGTGGGCCAGCAGGCCTTCGGCCAGCTCGTGGATCAGCTCCTTGGGATGGAAACCCGGCACCAGCATTTTTAGACGCTGCGCCACAGGCGCGCGCCAGGCTTCGAAATGGCCGTTCATGGCCAGGGTGAAGGCCTGAAACTCCGGGTGCTGGTGAATGGCGGACTTGATGGCGGCAGGCGCCACGGTCAGATCCAGATAGCCGGGGCGGCGGGGCTGAAACAGCGCGGCCTGCAGCTGCGGGCACACTGCCCAGTAACGGCTCAGCGCCAGCATATCGGCCTCGGGGATGCCGCCGTTCAGGTGGGCATCGATGTCTTGCTGGTCTTCCGGGGTGCTGCTGTCGATGTAGCGCGGCAGGTTGAGGTTGAAGTCGTGACCCTCAATCTCGTCCAGACCCACCATGCGGGTGTAGCGCGGGTTGCTGTCATCCAGCGTGTTGAAGGCATCGACGATGCGGTGGATGTCGCGCTCGCGCAGGCGGTTCTTTGGGCCATCCTTCATATAGCCCTGAGAGGCATCGATCATGAAGATGCCCTTGCGCGCCGCCGCGCCGGCCTTGTCGATGACGATGATGCAGGCCGGGATGCCGGTACCGTAGAACAGGTTGGCCGGCAGACCGATGATGGCCTGGATCAGGCCGCGCCGCACCAGGCTCTTGCGGATTTCGGCTTCGGCATTGCCACGGAACAGCACGCCGTGGGGGAGAATGCACGCGCCGCGGCCGGTGCTGTTCAGCGAGCGGATGATATGCAGCAGATAGGCATAGTCGCCCTGCTTGGCAGGCGGCACGCCAAAGCCTTCGAAGCGCCCGTACTCATCCGCCTCAGGGCTGAAACCCGTGCTCCAGCGCTTGTCCGAGAACGGCGGGTTGGCCACCACGTAGTCAAAGGTTTTGAGCTGATCGCCTTTCAGGAACTTGGGATCGGCCAGGGTGTTGCCTTGTTCGATCACTGCTCCCGGGTTGTGGTGCAGAATCATATTCATGCGCGCCAGGCCGCTGGTGACTTCTTCCTTCTCCTGCCCATAGACGGTGACCTCGGTTGGCGCAGCCTCGGCCACTTTCAGCAGCAGCGAACCCGAGCCGCAGGTGGGGTCATACACCGTGGTTTCGCGGCTGGTTTGCGCCTGAGCAATGCCCAGCACCTGGGCCATCACGCGGCTGACTTCGGCCGGGGTATAAAATTGGCCCTTGCTCTTGCCGCTTTCGGTGGCGAAGTGGCGCATCAAGTATTCGTAGGCATCGCCCAGCAGGTCGTCGCCATCGGCGCGGTGCTTGGAGAAGTCCAGGTCTTTGGATTCAAATATGCCGATCAGATTACCCAGCCGTTCAACCTTCTCCTTGTCCGACCCCAACAGTGCATCGTCGTTGAAATCCGCCTTGATACGCAGACGGTTGGCATCTTCCAGCGGCTTGATGATCTTCTTGTTGATCTGGTCGCCGATATCGCTGCGGCCCTTCAGGGCCACCATGTCAGCAAAGCTGGCGCCAGTGGGGATTTGGATGGGAGCGTAAGGCTGGCCGACGTACTTGTCGCTGATATATTTGATGAATAGCATCACCAGCACGTAATCCTTGTACTGGCTGGCATCCATGCCGCCGCGCAACTCGTCGCACGAGGCCCAGAGCTTGGAATAGAGGTCAGACTTTTTGATGGCCATTGTTCGGTTCTAATTTTTTTTGGTCGTATGAAGGAGATGGCACGACCGGGTATTCAAAAAGTACAAGCATGTTTGTACTTAATAGCTGCAGGCTCTTTCTTACTTAGGCAGGCGAGTATTCGCAAAGCTCAAAAAGGCCCCCTGGTCTGGGGGCCTTTTGCTAGTGAGCAAGCAAAGAGAATCCCCAAAATCTAGATGCGCTAGACATTCGTGGGATCCTACATCCTTACACGTCGATATTCCGCGCAATCAAGGCATTGCCCTCGATGAAGTTCCGGCGCGGTTCCACTTCGTCGCCCATCAGGGTGGTGAACACGTCGTCCGCGCTCATCACGTCTTCAATGCGCACCTTCAGCAGGCGGCGCACGGTGGGGTCCATGGTGGTTTCCCACAGCTGTTCCGGGTTCATCTCGCCCAGGCCCTTATAGCGCTGGATGTTCATGCCCTTCTTCACTTCCGCCAGCAGCCAGTCCAGCGCTTCGCCAAACTCCGCCACCGGTTTCACGGTTTCGCCGCGTTTGACGTGGGCGCCTTCGCGCAGCAGGCCGCTGAGCATGTCGCCGGTTTTCTTCATTTCCGCGTAGTCGCCGGATTCCAAGAAGTCCTGGTCCATCACCGTCACCATCACGTTGCCGTGCAGTTTGCGGATGATTTTGATCAGGTGGCCGTCGTTCTTTTCATCGCGCAGCAGTTGCAGTTCGATGGCGTCCGCCGGCAGCAGCGCGCTCAGTTTGGCCAGCGCGGCGTCCGCTTCTTGCTGGCTGCTGAGGGACAGCGGGCCGGTCTTGAGCATGGCTTCCAGCACCAGCGGATCAATCACGCGGCTTTCGCGTTCAATCACGGAGCGGGTCAGCAGGAACTGGCGGGCAATTTCGCCCAGGGTGTCGCCGGACAGCGCGGCGGCGCCTTCCGCCGGGATCAGTTCGGCTTTTTCCAGCGCCAGTTGCAGCAGGAACTGGTTGAGCTCGGAGTCGTCCTTGAGGTAGCGCTCTTGCTTGCCCACTTTGGCTTTGTACAGCGGCGGCTGGGCGATGTAGATGTGGCCGCGCTCCACCAGTTCGTTCATTTGGCGGTAGAAGAAGGTGAGCAGCAGGGTGCGGATGTGGGCGCCGTCCACGTCGGCATCGGTCATGATGATGATGCGGTGGTAGCGCAGTTTGTCCGGGTTGTACTCGTCCTTGCCAATGCCGCAGCCCATGGCGGTGATCAGGGTGGCCACTTCCTGGCTTTGCAGCATTTTGTCGAAGCGGGCGCGTTCCACGTTCAGGATCTTGCCCTTCAGCGGCAGGATGGCCTGGAATTTGCGGTCGCGGCCTTGTTTGGCGGAGCCGCCGGCGGAGTCACCCTCCACCAGGTACAGTTCGCACTGGGTGGGGTCTTTTTCCTGGCAGTCCGCCAGTTTGCCGGGCAGGCCCAGGCCGTCCATGATGCCTTTGCGGCGGGTGATTTCGCGGGCCTTGCGCGCGGCTTCACGGGCGCGGGCGGCTTCCACGATCTTACCGCAGATGATCTTGGCGTCGTTGGGGTGTTCCAGCAGATAGGTTTTCAGCGCTTCGCTGATCACTTCATTGACCACCGGGCCAATTTCGCTGGAGACCAGTTTGTCCTTGGTCTGGCTGGAGAACTTGGGGTCCGGCAGTTTGACAGACAGCACGCAGGTCAAGCCTTCGCGCATGTCGTCGCCGGTGGTGTCCACCTTGGCCTTTTTGGCCACTTCGCTCTCTTCAATGTACTGGTTCAGCGTGCGGGTCATCACCTGGCGCAGCGCGGTCATATGGGTGCCGCCGTCGCGCTGGGGGATGTTGTTGGTGAAGCACTGGACGCTTTCCTGGTAGGAGTCGTTCCACTGCATCGCCACTTCCACGGTCATGCCGTCTTTTTCACCCAGGCCGTAAAACACCTTGGGGTGCAGCACGTTCTTGTTGCGGTTCATGTATTCCACGAAGCCCGCCACGCCGCCGGAGAAGGCGAAGCTTTCTTCCTTGCCGCTGCGCTTGTCTATCAGGTTGATGCCCACGCCCTGGTTCAGGAAGGACAGTTCGCGGATGCGCTTGGCCAGGATGTCGAAGTGAAACTCCACCAGGCCGAAGGTTTCTTCGCTGGCGCGGAAGGTCACTTCGGTGCCGCGGTGGTTGGTGTGGCCGGTGACGGTGAGCGGAGCCACGGCGTCGCCGCGGCGGAATTCCATTTCATGGACTTTGCCGTCGCGCCAGATTTTCAGACGCAGCCAGTCGGACAGCGCATTCACAACGGAGACGCCCACGCCGTGCAGGCCGCCGGAGATCTTGTAGCTGTTGCTGTCGAATTTGCCGCCGGCGTGCAGGATGGTCATGATCACTTCCGCCGCCGATCGCCCTTCTTCCGGGTGGATGTCGGTGGGGATGCCCCGGCCGTTGTCTTCCACGGTGATGGAGTTGTCGGGGTTGATGATGACCTTGATGGTGTCGGCATGGCCGGCCAGCGCTTCGTCAATGGCGTTGTCCAGCACTTCAAACACCATGTGGTGCAAGCCGGTGCCGTCCGAGGTGTCGCCAATATACATGCCGGGGCGTTTGCGTACCGCATCCAATCCTTTGAGGACTTTGATGCTATCCGCGCCGTATTCCTGTTCGCTCATCTGCTGCTTTCTGTATGGAGAGGGGCCGGGCGGGCCGGGAGTGACTCCTGGCGCCGCGCGGCCGGCCTCTGCCGGTCAATCTGAAAATCCGTTTGCCGGGGCGGGGGCGGGGCCTCCGCCGCCGGCGGGCTGCCGGGTGGCGGCCGACGTCAAATCCGCATGGGCATGACGATGTATTTGAAGTTGCTGACGTCCGGTATGGTCACCAGGGTGCTGCGGTTGGAATCGCCAAAGGCCAGTTGCAGGGTGTCCGCCGGCAGGTTGGTCAGCACGTCCATCAGGTAGTTGATGTTGAAGCCGATTTCCAGCTCGCCGCCCTGGTAGGCGATTTCCAGTTCTTCTTCCGCTTCTTCCTGCTCGCTATTGGTGCAGAGAATGGACATGGAGCCGGGCTTGAGCACCAGGCGCACGCCGCGGAATTTCTCGTTGGCCAGAATGGCGGCGCGCTGCAAGGCGTGCAGGAATTCCAGACGTTCAATCAAGAAGATCTTGTCGTTGTCCAGCGGGATGACGCGGTTGTAGTCCGGGAACTTGCCGTCCACCACTTTGCTGATGATGACGGTGGAGCCGAAGCTGAAGCGCACCTGGTTGGCCAGCACTTCGATATTGATCGGGTCGTCGATGTCCTGCAGCAGCTTGTACAGTTCGATGATGGTCTTGCGCGGCAGGATCACTTCGGACTTGGGCAGGTTGGCTTCCACGTCCGCGCTGGCAAAGGCCAGGCGGTGGCCGTCGGTGGCCACCAGGCGCACCTGGTTGCCGTCGGTCTGCATCAGCAGGCCGTTCAGGTAGTAGCGGATGTCCTGCACCGCCATCGCGTATTGCACCTGGGAGATCAGGCGCTTGAGTTCGCGCTGGCTCAGGCTGAAGCTGGAGTCGCTGGCGCTGCCCACGGACAACAGCGGGAAGTCGTCTGCCGGCAGGGTTTGCAGGTTGAAGCGGCTCTTGCCGGCTTTCAGGGTCAGGCGGCCGCCGTCCAGTTGTTCCAGGGTCACGGTTGCGTTGCCCGGGATGGCGCGCAGGATGTCCTGCAGCTTCTTGGCGGAGGTGGTCAGGCGGAAGTCTTCGCCCGGCAATTCGTCGCTGCTGGCGGTGGTGATCTGGATTTCCAGGTCCGTGGCCAGGAAGCCCACTTGTCCGCCCTTTTTCTCTATCAGCACATTGGACAGGATGGGCAGGGTGTGACGACGCTCGACAATGCCGGTGACTGCCAGCAGTGGCTTGAGCAGGGCATCGCGTTCGGCTTGCAGGATCAGCATGGGGCGGGCTCCCGTTGGGTGTTTGTGAGTCGGTTCAAGTTAGGCTTCATGGTCTTAGTTACGCAGCATGGCCAGCAGCGTGTCGTAATCGTGAGCGATATCGGCGTCGTTGCCGCGCATTTCGGCAATGGTCTTGCACGCGTGCAGCACGGTGGTGTGGTCGCGGCCGCCAAAGGCGTCGCCGATATTGGGCAGGGACAGCTGGGTCAGTTCCTTGGCCAGCGCCATCGCCACCTGGCGCGGCCGGGCGATGTCGCGGCTGCGCTTTTTGCTGTGCATGTCGGACAGCTTGATCTTGTAGTACTCGGCCACGGTTTTCTGGATGGCGTCCACGGTCACTTGGCGGTTGCCGGCGGCCAGGATGTCCTTGAGCGCTTCCTTGACCAGTTCCAGCGAGATGTTCTGATTGGTGAAGCGGGCGTAAGCCACCACGCGCTTGAGCGCGCCTTCCAGTTCGCGCACGTTGGAGCGCACGTTCTGGGCAATGAAGAAGGCCACGTTGTGGTCCAGCTTGATGCTGTCCGCCTCGGCCTTTTTCATCAGAATGGCCACGCGCATTTCCAGCTCCGGCGGCTGGATTTCCACGGTCAGGCCCCAGGAGAAGCGGGAGATCAGCCGCTCTTCCATGCCTTCTATCTGCTTGGGGTAGCTGTCGCAGGTCATGATCACCTGCTTGCCGCCCTCGATCAGCGCGTTGAAGGCGTAGAAGAATTCTTCCTGGGTGCGGTTCTTGCCGGCGAAGAACTGGATATCGTCGATCAGCAGCAGGTCCAGCGAGTGGTAGTAACGCTTGAATTCGTCAAAGGCCTTGTGCTGGTAGGCGCGCATGATGTCGGCCACATAGCGTTCGGCGTGGATGTAGCGGATCTTGGCTTGCGGGTTCTTTTGGAACACGTGATTGCCGATGGCCTGGATCAAGTGGGTCTTACCCAGGCCCACGCCGCCGTAAACAAACAGCGGGTTGTAGGCCTGGTCGCCCGGGTTTTCCGCAATCTGCATGGCCGCGGCGCGCGCCAGCTGGTTGCCCTTACCGGTCACCAGGGTGTCGAAGGTGAACGAGGGGTTGAGCCGGGTGCTTTCGTGGCTGCCGCCAATGGCTTTGACCGCGGCCTGCTTGGCCTGGGACGGCGCGCTGGGCGTCGGCACGCTGGGCGCGGGCTTGGCTTTGGCCGGCATCACCGCGGGCGCGGCGGCCGGACGGCCGGCGGGCGCGCCCAGGCGCAGTTCCACCAGGCATTCCCCCACCAGCTCCACCGCCAGTTCTTCAATACGCGCCAGGAAGCGGTCCTTGATGAACTGCATGATGAAGCGGTTGGGCGCAAACAGCGCGATGCCCTCTTCCGTGGTTTCGGCCGATAGCGGCTTGATCCAGGTATTGAACTGTTGCGAAGACAGTTCGGCCTCCAGGCGGGCCAGGCAGCCAGGCCAAAATTGATCCAGTTCGGTCATTACATATACGCAAGTAAAAGCGAAAAACCCGCTGTCGGCTTTAAGGCCAAGCGGCGGGAGAAGCCGCCGCGCCCCGCGCTTGGGGCGGACGACGTGTGTTCGGCATGATTCAAGGGCCGCGTTCCGCGCATCGCCGGGCCGCAAGGCGGGCCAGGCATGGACGGGGCGGCCCCCGAGAACCGCTGGCAAAATTCCTGGATCCGGCACGCGCCGCGCTTGCGCGGGCGCGCGTTGCTCCAGTGGGTGGGGCTGAATTTTGGCAGTGCTTCTCTGGGTTGGCGTTCCGCCCCGGCGCGCGTTCAATAATTGCGCAGCGGACTCGGAACGGTAAGCCTTGGCATTCTAACGGTTTTTCTCAAAGTTATCCACAGGTGCTTAGAAAATTCCTCATTGACAAACCGGCGTTTATCCTGTCAAATCACGCGTTTATTTCCGTTTCGAAACAGGAATTCCAATCATGAAGCGTACTTACCAGCCCTCCAATACCCGTCGTAAACGCACCCACGGCTTTCTGGTCCGCATGAAGACCCGCGGCGGCCGCGCAGTGATCGCAGCCCGTCGTTCCAAAGGCCGCAAGCGTCTGGCCGTATAAGCCTTTGTCGGCTTACCGCTTTCGCCGTGCGCACCGGCTATTAAAAACGGATGAGTTCTCATCCGTTTTTAGTTTGCGGATGTCGCGCAGCAACGCCACGTTCCAGGTATCGGCCCGGCCCAATGAATTGGGGCACGCGCGGCTGGGCCTGGTGGTGGGCCGCAAGGTCCACAAGCGGGCCGTGCGTCGCAATTACATCAAGCGCACGGTGCGCGAGTGGTTCCGCCTGAACCGGCAAACGCTGCCGGACATGGACTTCGTGGTCCGCGCCAAGGTGCCTTTTACGCGCGCCGAGCGAACTGAAGTGATCACGGCTTTGTCTTCTCTGTTTGCTAAACTGGCACGATGTCGCGCCTCTTCATCCTCCTGATCCGTTTTTACCAGCTGGCTATCAGCCCGTGGCTGGCACCGCGTTGCCGCTTCCAGCCCACCTGTTCCAGCTACGCGATCGAGGCCATGAAAAAGCACGGCGCACTCAAGGGCGGCTGGCTGGCCGCCAGACGCATCGGACGTTGCCACCCCTGGGGCGGCAGCGGCTACGACCCAGTTCCCTGAACTTAAATCCGGTATCGAGAGATGGATTCCAAGCGCCTCATAATCTTCATCATGCTGTCCCTGGGCATCCTGCTAGGTTGGCAGGAGTTTTTCGCGCCCAAGCCGACGCCGCAGCAGGTGGCCGCGCAAAAACAGGCCGCCACGCAGCAGCAGGCCGCCAACAGCGCGTCCCACAACGCCCAGCCGGTGGATTCCAACAAGCTGACTTCCGGCCAGCGCATCACGGTGAACACCGATGTGCTGAAAGCGGAAATCGACACCGTGGGCGGCGATCTGCGCCAGCTGACGCTGTTGAAGCACGATTCCGCCGTGGACAGCAAAAAGCCGCTTGATCTGCTGACGGACCGGAACGGCCGCGTCTATGTGGCGCAAACCGGCCTGGTGGCCGCCAGCAACCCTGCGCTGCCCACCCACAAAACCGTGTTCACCGCGGAAAAAACCAGCTACGAGCTCTCCGGCGACAAGCTGGAAGTGAAGCTGACCGCGCCGGAAGCCAATGGCGTGAAGGTAAGCAAGATCTACACCTTCACCAAGGGCAGCTACAAGATCGGCGTGCGTTACGACATCGCCAACGGCGGCGCCGCCCCGCTGGCCGCCACCGCTTACTACCGCCTGCTGCGCGACAGCCAAACGCCGGAAGGCGAAGGCCGCCTGGCCCACACCTTCACCGGCCCGGCGGTGTACACCTCGGAAAACAAATTCCAGAAGGTGAGCTTCGACGATCTGGCCAAGGGCAAGGGCGATTACGCCAAGACCGGCAGCGACGGCTGGGTGGCGATGATCCAGCACTACTTCATGTCCGCGTGGATTCTGAAGCCGCTGGACGGCGCCAGCGTGTGCAAGGACGACAAGTCCTGCCGCTTTGAGCTGAAGCAGAGCAACGGCCTGAACTCCGCCGCCGCGCTGGTGGATTACGCCACCATCGCCCCGGGCCAGAGCCTGAGCGTGTCGGTGCCGCTGTTCGCCGGCCCGGAAGAGTACGATGTGATCAGCAAGCTGGCGGACGGCATGGAATACGCCAAGGACTTCGGCATCTTCCACATCTTCGCCTCCCCGCTGTTCTGGCTGCTGACCAAGCTGCACCTGCTGGTGCAGAACTGGGGCTGGGCCATTGTGCTGCTGACCCTGACCGTCAAGGCCATCTTCTACCCGCTGACCGCCGCGTCCTACCGCTCCATGGCCAAGATGAAGGCGCTGGCGCCGCGTCTTGAGCGCATGAAGGAGCAGTACGGCGACGACCGCATGAAGTTCCAGCAGGCGGTGATGGAGATGTACAAGTCCGAGAAGGTGAATCCGCTGGGCGGCTGCCTGCCCATGCTGATCCAGATCCCGGTGTTCATCGGCCTGTACTGGGCGCTGTTGGCTTCGGTTGAGCTGCGCCAGGCGCCGTGGATCCTATGGTACACCGACTTGGCCCGCCCGGACCCGTTCTATGTGCTGCCGGTGATCATGGCGGCCACCATGTTCCTGCAGACCTTCCTGAACCCGCCGCCGGCGGACCCGATGCAGGCCAAGATGATGAAGATCATGCCGGTGGCCTTCTCGGTGATGTTCTTCTTCTTCCCGTCCGGCCTGGTGCTGTACTACGTGGTCAACAACATCTTGTCGATGGCCCAGCAGTGGCAGATCAACAAGAGCATAGAGAAGAAAAGCAAGGCCGCGCTGCAATCCTGATTGCCCCGCGCGCTCTGAACCCCAAACCCGGCCGCATGGCCGGGTTTTTTGCTGGATAATTGAAGCGTACTCGCCACGACGCCCCGCCGCGCGGGGGCCGCGGCCCAGATTCCAAGGAATGCCCATGAGCCTTAGCTACACCCCCGCCACCATCTGCGCCATCGCCACCGCACCCGGCCGCGGCGGCGTCGGCGTGATCCGCGTGTCCGGCAAGGATTTGCTGCCCTTCGCCGCCGCCGTCAGCGGCGGCAAAACGCCCAAGCCGCGCTATGCGCTGTACACCGATTTCGTCGACGCCCACGGCCAGCCGCTGGACAACGGCCTGCTGCTCTACTTCCCCGGCCCCAACAGCTTCACCGGCGAGGACGTGATCGAGCTGCAAGGCCATGGCGGGCCGGTGGTGCTGAAAATGCTGCTGGCGCGCTGCGTGGAGCTGGGCGCGCGGCTGGCGGAACCGGGCGAATTCACCAAGCGCGCCTTCCTCAACGACAAGCTGGACCTGGCCCAGGCGGAAAGCGTGGCGGACTTGATCGACGCCAGCAGCGAAACCGCGGCCAAGAGCGCGCTCAAATCGCTGAAGGGCGCCTTCTCCAAGGAAATCCACGTACTGGTGGACGAGCTGATCACCCTGCGCATGCTGGTGGAGGCGACACTGGACTTCCCGGAGGAAGAAATCGACTTCCTCAAGCAGGCGGACGCGCTGGGCAAGCTTGAACGGCTGCGCGGCCGGCTGGTGCAGGTGCAGGCCACCGCCAAGCAGGGCGCCATCCTGCGCGAGGGCATGCACGTGGTGCTGGTGGGCCAGCCCAATGTCGGCAAATCCAGCCTGATGAACGCGCTGGCCGGCGACGACATCGCCATCGTGACCGACATCGCCGGCACCACCCGCGACACCGTGCGCGAGGAGATCGTCATCGACGGCGTGCCGGTGCACATCATCGACACCGCCGGCCTGCGCGACACCGACGACGTGGTGGAGAAGATAGGCATAGAACGCACCTGGCAGGCGGTGGAGCGCGCGGACCTGGCCCTGGTGCTGGCGGACAGCCGCGACGGCCTGACCGGCGAGGTGCAGGCCATCCTGCAACGGCTGCCGGCGGCGCTGCCGCGCGTGCACGTGTTCAACAAGGTGGACCTGTCCGGCGAAGCGCCGGGCCTGGCCGATGAAGACGGCCACCCGCTGGTGCGCCTGTCCGCGCGCACCCACGCCGGCGTGGAGCTGCTCAAGGCCAAGCTGCTGGAGATGATAGGTTACAGCGGCGGCGGCGAAGGCGTGTTCCTGGCGCGCCAGCGCCACCTGGACGCCATCCGCCGCGCCGCCGAACACCTGGAACTGGCCCACGCGGATTGGGAACAAGTGGAAATCTTCGCCGAGGAATTGCGCATGGCGCAGAACGCGCTGTCCGAGATCACCGGCGAATTCAGCGCCGACGATCTGCTGGGCGTGATCTTCAGCCGCTTCTGCATCGGCAAATAACTGGATGTCCGACGACATCCAGTAGCATCCAAAAAACCCCTCACAACCATTGCTATTGCTACATTCTTTCGTCCAGTAGCATCCAGCAACATCCATAGACAGCCGATGGCTTTAGGTACACACTTAGGCACACACTCGATAGTGTAGGTTTTTATGTGTACCTAGACCAACGGCTTTTCCTATCCTCAAGATCAAATTATAAATACATTGTCATGTAAATTTGGCACACAAATTTCAACACCTATTTATGTGTACCAAAAACAATAAATCCAATACATTTCAATGACTTACAAATGATTTTATTTTGATATTTATACAGAATCAACTCCGTTTTTCCGGGGTTTATTTGCCAAATTTCGCGCATAAATTTTGGAACCTACATAGAGCAAGGCTTATAGCCACTATCGTGTACCTTTGATTTCGAGCGTGTACCAAAGGGGAGACTATGCCAAGAGCTACCAAACTACTGACCGATGCCCGTATCAATGCATTGAAGCCAAAAGATGCTCGCTACCGGATCACGGACTCGGGTGGCTTGCTGCTGGAAGTGATGCCTAGCGGTACCAAGGTCTGGCGCTATCGTTATCAATTGCATGGGGTTCGGCAGCCGACTTTGACTATTGGGCCTTACCCAGAAATCAGCTTGAAAGCTGCACGCAAGCAGCGGGATGCATGGGCAGAGCTAGTAGCTCATGGAGAGTCCCCTAAGCGAGCAGTCCAAGCGGCCAAAGTGGAACGGCTCAATACGGTTGCGGCCTTCGCCGACAATTGGTTGGAAGAGCAGCTAGAGGGAAAATCAGGCAGCTATCAGAAGACGATGCGCCGGATCATGGACAAGGACGTATTACCTTGGTTAGGGGGCATGCCGCTGATGGAAGTGAAGCCGTCTGACGTGCTGGAGCTTTGCGACCGGATCAAGGCCCGCGGAGCCCCAAAGATGGCCCTTGTTACGCGCAACGCACTTAAGCGCATGTACGACTATGCGATCGCACGACAACTAGCGGAAACCAACCCTGCCGCAGCTTTGGTGGCCCGCTTTATCGCAGTGGAAGAAAGCCGCGACCGGGTGCTATCAGGCGAGGAAATCGGCCAAGTACTACGGGCCGTGTACCAATCAGATGTCCGCCGATCTCTACGTCTGGCACTGCACCTGTTAGCCATCACCATGGTTAGAAAGAGCGAACTGATTCAAGCGACTTGGTCTGAATTTGATTTGGATGCTGGGATATGGGACATCCCCGCTGAGCGGATGAAGAAAAACAAGCCCCATCGGGTGTACCTATCCCGCCAAGCATTGGAAATGCTGCAAGAACTAAAGATTTTGGCAGGACATTCCAAGTTTCTTTTCCCGAGCAGTCGTAGCCGTGAAGATAGGCCGATTGGCCGGAGCACGCTCAATCAAGCAGTGAACTCACTATCGCTGGATGTGCAGCATTTCGTCCTACATGACTTCCGCCGCACGGCATCCACGCATTTACATGAAATGGGCTATCCGTCCGACGCAATTGAAAAGGCACTAGCCCACAAAATCGTCGGAATTAAAGGGGTTTACAACCGTGCCGAGTATGCTGAGCAGCGGAAAACAGTCTTGCAAGCATGGTCTGATTTTGTCCAGACGCAGATTGATGCGGCTAAATTAATTTCAAACAATAAGAAAAAGTAATATAGCAGCACACGCTTGATTAGCTTTTATGCAATAGTGGGCTCGCCCTGGTAGGCCTGCGGTCAATACAACCCATTTGACCCTCGTAAATCCATTCCTTACCAGCTACACCCAGCGCGCGCTATCGAAGCCCCGCCTCGCCCCCGCACTTCATGGGCCGCTAATCATGCAGCTGCATGAACCCGTGCCAGGCCCTTGCCGTATGGCCTGGCGCACCCTTGTCCCCCTGCCCGGATTCATGCGTTTTCATGCACGCTATGCATGCAGTCGCCCTGTTCGCTGACCGTCCCCGCTTCGCGTTTTCCCGCTGTCCCCCGTTTCCTTGCCGCTGAGTCCGTCCTAGCCCGTCCACCGCCGTCCGATGCTGTTCCATGGCGGGCCATTTTGCGCCCGCGTTCCTTGTTTTCCCGCCCACCGTCAATAGCAAAATCCGCGATTTTTTGGCATTTCAAATTTTTTTGTTGTGTGGGAGCGCGGCACAACCCAACCCCCAAACCCGGTTTGTCATTTCTGAAATACTGCGTTCGCTGATCGGCGTATCCGATGCCATCCACTGATATCCACCTCAACCGACAAGGACGCTTCATGACCGCTGTTGCCGCTTCGCCCTCTCCTCAACCGCTGCGCTTTCTGCGCTTGCCGGAAGTCATCGCCACTTGCGGCCTGTCCCGCTCGTCGGTGTACGACGCCATCAAGCAGGGCCGTTTCCCGGCTCCGGTGCCGCTGGGCGGCAAGAGCGTGGCCTGGCTGTCCTCTGAAATCGAGAGCTGGATGGCGGCACGCATCGCGGCCCGCCGCGCTTAACCCCGCAACTTCCCGGACTCAGACCATGCATATCCAGAACCCCACCACCCAAACCCGTCTCGCCGCGGCCGTGGCCGAGCTGGCCGAACGCCAGAGCGCCTTCGAACACGCGCTCGACGCCTGGCAGCAGTTGACCAGCCAAACCACCCGCCGCGAGCACACCGCCGCCGCGCTGCGCATGGAGGCCGAGCAGGCGCGCAAGGATTGCCGCCAGGCGATGCGCTCGACCTTGGGCATTCCCACCAAGGCGGTGCGCGAGTTGAAGCACAAGGAGATGGCCAACCTGGAATTGGCCGAGGAAACGCTGAAGATCGCCGAGGAAGAGAAGATTCAAGCCGAGATCCAGCATGAAGCGCTGTTCGAGCAGCGCAAGGCGCTGGCCGAGGCGCGCGACGCGCTGCAGCGCCAGTACTGGGACGCGGTGCTCGACGATCACCTGCCCCAGTGGGGCGAGCAACTGCCGGTGCTGACGCTGTTGCTGACCCAAGCGCCGCCGGCCTGCATCGAGCGCGTGTTCGGCAGTGCCGACTGGCACCGCGAAGAAGAGCAAGTCTATGCCGTGCTCAAGCCCGGCGCGCTGCAGCAGACGCTATGCAGCGCGGCCCCGGCGGCCCCGGACACCCTGCTCGCCCGCTTGAACCAGCCGCTGCCGCCGTTGGCCACCCCGCCGCTACAGCAACACAACGTGATTGCCCAACAGCGATACCAAGCCCAGCGCGACGCGCAGTACCAAGCCCTGATCAACCGCTAACCGAGACGACACATGCAGAACCCCACCCGCCACGCGCTGAACCAGTTCATCGACCACTACTACCACGCGCTGGAGCAGTACCGCGCCCAGGACAGCCTGTACGCCACCCCCACGCCCCAAGCGGCGCAAGCCCGCCTCAACGCGCTGAAGGCCCGCAGCCGGCTGCTGTCCGCCATCAACCTGCTCGGCGTCTCCGAGATCCGCGGGCAGGCCAAGCACTTCGATCTCGCCGGCACCTTGGCGGCCACCGTCGACATCCAGCGCCATGAACGCCAGCCTGCCGGCAAGACCTGGCGGCCGGCGCAGTACCACTGCCAGCAAACCAACTTCGACGCCGCCTTCAGTTACGACACGCTGGACGCCTGGTGGAGCGAGAGCCAGACCCCGGCCGGCTTTGAAGCCCGCGCGCGTCAGGCGCTGGAACGCCGCATGCTGCTGGACCGCATCATGATCGGTTTCCACGGTCTGCAGCGCGCGCCGAACTCGAACCGGGACAGCCATCCGCTGTTGGAAGACGTCAATATCGGTTGGCTGCAGCAGATCCGCGAGCAAGCGCCGCAAAACTGGATCGAGGGCGCCCGCATCGGCGAGAGCGAACGCTTCCGCTCGCTGCATCGCCTGGTGCGCTATGCGCTCAAGCAGCGGATGGCGCCGGCGTGGCGCGATGATCCCGGCCTGGTGGTGCTGGTGGGCGCGGACTTGCTGCCGGATGCGGTCTGCGACGCGAATCCCCAGGACGACCTGGTGTTTCACAAACAGCGCCTGGGCGGGCTGCAAGCGGCGACGGCCGCCTTCTTCCCCGGCGACAGCATCTTGATTACCCGGCTGGACAACCTGTCGCTGTACTTCAACCAACACGCCACCCGCTACCACTACCACGAAGAGCCGTCGCTAAACCGGGTGGAGTTCTACCATTCCAGCCACGATGCCTACGTCGTCGAAAACCTCGCCGCCTGCGTGCTGATTGACGCCGTTGAAATCGTCGACTGAAGGAGATTGAACCATGGCCTTCCCTTGCCCCTTATGCGGCGCGGTGTCGCGGGTGCGGACCAGCCGCATGCTCAGCGCCGCGACCAAGGAGATTTACTACAACTGCAGCAACGATGACTGCTGCCACCAGTACAAAACGCTGGAAGGCGAGCCGATGACCCTGGCCCAGCCCATCCACGGCGGCGCGCGGATTCCGCCGGAGCGGCTGCGCACCTTGCCGGGCCTATCGCCCTCGCCTCGGCAAGCGCTGATCGTGACGCCCGGCCGCGTGCGGCATCGCGTCCTGGGCTAAGCACCATGGCTCGCCGGCCGGCGGGCCATGCCCCCCTGCAATCGACCTTAAATAGCGTCGGCTGAAATGGATTTAATTCACTTATTTAATATTGAATGGCGACTTTAATAAAATGCCCGCTAATACCCGGCCCCATTCCCGATGACTCCGCCCCACGCTTTAGAAATATCACCCCCGATGAAATGCGCGACCCTGATTGCCCACCCCCGCCAGCGAATTGACAAGCCCGCTCAATTGCTGCACCATCTTTACGTCGCATTCAAAACAGCGACCGGGTTTAGCAGCTCGAACAGTAAGGCGGATAGCCGCCATATGCGGCATTTTTTGCGTCCGTTAAACGCCATTGGTGCGTCCTTTTCTATGGCGGCCCGTGGCGGGGAGCCTTCGGGCTGCCGGTCCCTTACTGCCGGTCTGCTAACCCCGCCATGCGCCCGCCATCCCCGTTTAGCAGCGGGGACGGGCATTACGCTCAGTAAGGAGGCAACCATGCCCAAGATTTCCATCGCCCTGTTCCGTCTGTTCCCTGCCGTTACCACGCCTGTTTCTGTACTGCCTTCCGAGGCCGAAGCCCGCGCTTTGTCTGCGCTGCTGGTGGCCCAAGGCCGTCGCGCCGTGTTTCATCGCACCGCCGCCGGTTTCGCCGTGGAGGTGCTGGCATGAACGCCCTGATC
>NZ_JBMDJX010000035.1:0-40424 GCF_057809415.1 Chromobacterium sp. FG22
CTATCGGTTATTCGTTCTGTTAAAGATCGGTGCAGGTCGCTGCGTTTCGTTTCCGCCGCTGCGTTGTCTGCTGAGGAGGTGAAATATACGTTACAGCCCTCGCTCCGTCAACACCTATTTTGAAAAAAGACGGAGATTTCGCAAACAGCGCCGGCAAGCTTTTGATTTGTAAAGAAGCTGTCATTCCGGGCCGGAACAATTTCTCTCCAACGCTCCGACAAGCCCGCGCGGAGGAAACGCGCAGGATGCGAAAAAGCCCCGATTGACGGGGCTTTTTCTGGGCAGGAGGCCGGCATTCCGGCGAACGGAGCGGCCCAAACGGCTAAAACGCCTTGCTCAGCTGCGGTAGTCCGCATTGATCTTCACATAGTCATAAGAGAAGTCGCAGGTCCAAACCGTGGCTTCCGCCGCGCCGCGCCCCAGGTTTACCCGCACCAGGATTTCCGGCTGGGCCATCACGCGCTGGCCGTCTTCTTCTTTATATAGAGGATTGCGTCCGCCGTTGACGGCGACCAGCACCTCGTCCAGATACAGCTCCAGGCGATCGACGTCCAGGTCCTGCACCCCGGCGTAGCCGATGGCGCACAGCAGGCGCCCCAGGTTTGGGTCGGAAGCGAAGAAAGCGGTTTTCACCAGCGGGGAACGCGCGATGGCGTAAGCGACGTCCTTGCACTCTTCGAAGGAGCGGCCGCCCTCAACTTTGACGGTGATGAACTTGGTGGCGCCCTCGCCGTCGCGGACGATGGCCTGAGCCAGCGCCGTGGCGACTTGAATCAGTTCCGCCTTCAGCGCCTGATAAGCCGCCAGCTGCGGCGAATCGATCAACGGAGCGCCGCTTTGGCCGGTGGAGATCAGAATAAAGCTGTCGTTGGTGGAGGTGTCGCCGTCCACCGAGATGCAATTGAAGGAAACATCGGCCACTTCCTTCACCAGTTGACGCAGCACCGGACGCGTCACGGCGGCGTCGGTGGCGATGAAGCCCAGCATGGTGGCCATATTGGGATGAATCATGCCGGCGCCCTTGGAGATGCCGGTGATGTTGACCGGATGACCGTCCAGCGTCAGGCGGGCGCTGACCGCCTTGGGCGCGGTGTCCGTGGTCATGATGGCGCGGGCGGCGTCGGCCCAGTCCGCGCCTTGCCGATGCGGCAGCGCCGCGGCGATCTTGTCCACCGGCAGCGGTTCCAGGATGACGCCGGTGGAAAAGGGCAGGATCTGTTCCGGCTGGCAGCCCAGTTCGTCGGCCAGCGTGCGGCAGACTTGCAGCGCGTCGCTGCGCCCTTGTTCGCCGGTGCCGGCGTTGGCGTTGCCGGTGTTGACGACCAGCGCGCGGATCTGCACGCCGGCGTCCAGATGCTTTTTGCAGATTTGCACCGGCGCGGCGCAGAAGCGGTTTTGGGTGAACACGCCGGCAACGGTGTTGCCTTTATCCAGACGGATGACCAGCACGTCGTTGCGGTCGGCTTTCTTGATGCCGGCGGCGGCAACGCTCAGTTCCACGCCGGGAATGGGGAAGAGATGTTCGCCGCTGACGGGCTTGAGGTTTACTGCCATCTATCGCTCCAGATCAATCAATATTATTCGCATCGATTGTAGCGGATTTGATCCGCCGGACCGGAAACAAAAACGGCGGCCGGATCAACCCGCTTCGGCCGCCGCCGTGCTCAGCAGTTCAAGCAGCGCTTCGCCGTAGCGCGCCAGCTTGAGTTCGCCCAACCCATACACCTTGGCCAGACCGGCACGGGAGCTGGGATGCTTTTCCACCAAGTCGCGCAGGGTGCGGTCGGAGAACACCGCGTAGGCCGGCACATTGTGTTCGTCCGCCATTTGCCGGCGCCAGCCGCGCAGCGCCTGCCACAGCCGCTCTTCGCGCTCGGTGCGCAGCCAGCGATCGGCGCTGGCGCTGCTGCGCGTCGCCTTATCGTCGGCCAGCGGCCGCAGATAGACTTTTTCCTGGCCTTTGAGCACGGCCCGACATTCGTCGCTCAACACCAGCGACTGACCGCGGGCGATGTCGACATGCAGCAGCTTGCGCGCCACCAGTTGGCGGATGATGGAGCGCCAAACGCGTTGGTTGTAGTCGCGGCCGATGCCGAAGGTGGATAGCTTGTCATGGCCGTAATGACCGACGCTTTGATTGGCGCGGCCCAGCAGCACATCAATCACATGGCCGGCGGAGAAGCGCTGCTCCACCCGGTAGATGCAGGACAGCAGCTTTTGCACCGCCACGGTGGCGTCGAAGGTGATGGGCGGATGCAGACAGTTGTCGCAATGGCCGCAAGGCCGGCTCTGTTCGCTGAAATGCGCCAGGATGTGCTGGCGGCGGCAGGAGGCGGCTTCGCAGAAGGCCAGCATGGCTTCGAGCTTGCCCAGTTCCACCTGCTTTTGCAGCTCGGCCATTTCCCCGCCTTCTATCATTTGCCGCAGTTGCACCACGTCGTTGAGCCCGTAGCACAGCCAGCTGGCGGCGGGCAGGCCGTCGCGGCCGGCGCGGCCGGATTCCTGATAAAAGTTTTCCGGGCTCTTGGGCATGTCGATATGGGCGACGAAGCGCACGTCCGGCTTGTCTATGCCCATGCCGAAGGCGACGGTGGCGACCATGACCACGCCTTCGTCGCGCAGGAATTCGCGCTGGTTCGCCTCGCGCTGCTGATGGCTGAGGCCGGCGTGGTAGGGCAAGGCGTGGATGCCGTTGTCGCACAGCCATTGCGCGGTGTCTTCCACGCGCTTGCGCGACAGGCAGTAAACGATGCCGGCGCTGCCCGGGTATTCGTTGCGGATGAAGTCGAGCAGCTGCTTTTTGGCGTTGTGCTTTTCCACCACTTGGTAGAACAGATTGGGCCGGTCGAAACTGGACAGGAAGACGCGCGCGTCCTGCAGCTTCAGGTAATGGATGATGTCGGCGCGGGTCTGTTCGTCGGCGGTGGCGGTCAGGGCGATGCGCGGCACTTGCGGGAAGCGCTCGGCCAGAAAGCCCAATTGCTGGTATTCCGGGCGGAAATCATGCCCCCAGTGGCTGACGCAATGCGCTTCGTCGATGGCGAACAGGCTGATGTTCAGCTGCGACACGAACTCTTGGAAACGCGGGGTCAGCAGGCGCTCCGGCGCCACGTACAAAAGATCCAGCGAGCCGGCGCGCGCCTGGCGCGCGATGTCGCGCGCCTCGTCCAGCGGGGTGGCGGAATTGAGACAGGCGGCGGCCACGCCCTGCTCCACCAGGGTGGCGACCTGGTCCTGCATCAGCGCGATCAGCGGCGACACCACGATGGCGACGCCCGGCCGCATCAACGCGGGGATCTGAAAGCAGAGGCTCTTGCCGCCGCCGGTGGGCATCAGCACCAGCGCGTGGCCGCCCTGGGCGACGTGATCGACAATCTCCCCTTGCTGCCCGCGGAATTCGGGATAGCCGAAGATATTATTGAGTAGGGAGAGCGCGTCCTGCATAAGCCGTCTTCTTGCGAGAAGGGGCCTATTGTACGGCAAGTGGCCAGCAGCGTCCCGTCTCGGGAGCCACGGGCAAAAAAAGGGCCGCTGGAGTGCAGCGGCCATAAAGTTGGATGGAGACAATGTGAAACGAAGAGGAAAAATGCTCTCGCACTACCATGGACCTGTGGGACACTCGCGAAGTTCCTTTTTTTCCATTTATTTTTGGCGTTTTTTCGCAAAAAAATACTTATATGGCATTGCGGATTTTTTGCGGCGCCGCACTGTCGAAGGCAGCCCGCCACCCGTCTCTAGCCACCGCCGCGCAAGCCGTCCCGCGCGCCGACGCTTGGAGCCTTCCCCCGGCTGTGCGACACTGACCGACGATTTCTTGGAGGCATTAATGCGTAATATTTGGCCCGTCCTGCTGGCGGCCGCAGTGATCAGCGGCTGCGCCAGCGCTCCCAGCAAAGCACCCAGCCCATCGACCGTCGGCAAGCCCGCTCAGTCCGGGGCCAGTCCGGCCAACGCCGATTGGCAAAACCTGGGGGTTTCCCCCAACGGCAACATCCTGAACGAGCTGGACAAGCTGTCTGTCCGCAAGCAGGGCCAGGTGGCCAGCTTTCGCGACCGCAAGACCATCTTCAATCTGAAGAAGGAAAACTTCCTGTCCACGCCGCGTCACAAGGTGTCGATCAATACTTGGCAGATAGACTGTTCGCAGCGCACTTTCCGCCTGCTGGACATGGTGCTGTTCGATGAGAACGGCCGCCAGATCGCCAGCTTCACCTATAATGACGCTCAGATAAAACCTATGCCGGTAGTGCAGAATTCGGCCAGCTATCAACAGATGCTGCTGGTATGCAAGGGAGAACCCGGGTTCTGAGCCCGTTTCGCCCAGCCCGCTCGCTCGCGGCCGCGTCCCGCGGCGCGCCAAAACGCGAGCGGGCGTTTTTTGCGTAGCGGCCCCGCCGCCCAACCGGCCCCATGCCTGGAGCGCCCATGCAAGCGATTCGACGAGTGGTCTTCAATCAAAAAGGGGGGGTGGGCAAGTCCACCATTACCGTCAATCTGGCCGCCGTCGCCGCCAAACAGGGCAAACGGGTCCTGTTGGTGGACCTGGATCCGCAGGGCAACGCCAGCCATTATCTGATGGGTTCCGCCGCCCGGGACGACGCGCCGTCGCTGGCCGGCCTGTTCGAGCAGATGCTGAGCATTTCCATGTTCAGCAAGGAGCCGGCGGACTTTGTCCGCGCCACGCCGCTGACCGGGCTCAGCCTGTTGGCTTCGCACCCGGATCTTGCCGAGCTGATGGGCAAGCTGGAGGCGCGCTACAAGATGTTCAAACTCAAGGAAGCGCTGGACAGCTTGAGCGGCCGGTTCGACGAGATCTGGATCGACACTCCGCCGGCCTTGAACTTCTTCACCCGCTCGGCGCTGATCGCCGCTGACCGCTGCCTGATTCCCTTCGACTGCGATGCCTTTTCCCGCCAGGCCCTCTATAACCTGAAAGTGAACACCGAGGAAATCCGCGCCGACCACAATCCCGAGTTGTTCATCGAAGGCATCGTGGTCAACCAGTTCCAGGCGCGGGCCAGTTTGCCGGTGCGCCTGGTGGAGGAGCTCAAGCAAGAAGGCCTGCCGGTGTTGTCCTCTCCGCTGTCTTCATCCGTGAAAATCCGGGAGTCACACGATGCGGCGCTTCCCATGGTGTACCTGGACCCGCGCCACAAACTGTCTCGCGAGTTCGAAGCGCTTTACCAGGAGCTGGCGCGGGATGGACGGCCGGCCTAGCGTCCCTCTCCCGCTGTCCGCCGGCTCGCGCGGAGGCGGCTCCCCTTGAATCGCCTGAGCTCGCTGCTGGTCAGCGGCCTGCTGAGCGTCGGCCTGCTGTCCGCCGAATACTGGCTGATGATCAACGATGAACGCGCCGAGCTCATCGACCGCCAGCATTACTGGGGCGAATTGAGCGCCGAGTTGCTGCGGGTGCGGATGCAGGCGATGCTGGACCACTCCGCCGTGCTGGCGCAGAGCCTGGCCAACAGCCCTCAGCCGCGTTCATTGGCCGTGCTCGCGCGCAGCACCATACGCGACGATACGCCGTTCGGCGGTCTGGGCATCATCGAATACGTGCGCCCGGAACAGCGCGAGGCGTTCGAGAGCCGCATCGCCAACAGCATACGCATATTACAGGACCGCCATCTGGCGCCCAGCCCGCGCCGCCCGCTGTACTATCCGGTGTCCGGCTACCTGCCGGACGACAGCAACGCCTTGCCGCAAGGTCTGGACCTGGGGGGCGTAGGCAACGCCCGCCGCAAGATGGACCTGGCGCGCCACAGCACCCAGCCGGTGCTGATGCCGACCACGCTGCCCGGCAGCAACGGCAGCCGTCTGGACATCGTCGTGCGGCTGAACGACGACAACACCCTGCTGCTGCTGAATCTGCGCAAGGACAAGCTGATCCAGGACAGCCAGCGCGAACCCGGCACCGCCAGCCCGCTGCGCCATGTCCGCATCGTCGCCTGGACCCAGGAACAACCTGACGCGCCGCTGCTGGACTCCCAGCCCACCCGGCCGCTGCCGTCCACGCCGCCTTTGTACACCATTCGCCACAATCTGGGCGGCAACGAGATCTTGTTCGGCGCCTATCCGCAAGGCGTAGCCAATCCCGGCATGCGGCTGACCCACTGGGCGATCCTGGCCACCACGGCCGGTTTTTTGCTGGCGATGTTCTGGTTCCAGCAACAGCAGGCCCAATCCCGGCGCCGGATGCAGGATCAGCTCAAGCGCAGCCAGCAGCAATTGGAAATGAACACGCGCACGCTGCGCGAGCAGATCAACGACAGAGTGATGTCCGAGCAGGCGCTAGCGCAGAGCGAGGCGCGCCAGCGCGCCATTCTGCAAGCCAGTTCCGACGCCATCATCCTGATCGACCACCAGGGCCTGGTCTTGCAGATCAATCCGGCGGCGGTGCGGCTGATCGGCCAATCGGCGGACATGGTGCGGCAACTGCCGATAGGCAAGCTGCTGGACGAGCTGTACGACCGCAATCCGGCGCGCAGCTTCGAACACATCGCCCAGGAGCACGAGGGCCGGCCGTTCGAGGCCAGCTTGCGCCGCAGCGACGAGCATATGCTGCCGGTGGAGCTGTCGCTCAGCCGGGTCACCTTGCCGGACGACTGGTTCTACGTGGTGGTGTGCCGCGACATCTCCATCCGCAAGGAGCAGGAAGCGGCGCTGATCGAACTGAAAAACAGCCTGGCCGAGCAGGTGGAAGTGCAAAGCCGCCAGCTGTCCGCGCTGCTGGACGCCAGCCCGATGGCGATGGCCTACATCGTGGACCGCAATCTGCTCCAGGTGAACCGCGCCTTTCTCGATCTGTTCGAGCAGCGCGAGGAAGTCGTCCTCGGCCACAGCACCCTGCCCTTCTTTGAATCGCCTGAGCAATGGGAGCGCACCGGCAAGGCGCTGTACAGCCTGCTCAACGACGGCAAGGTGGTGCAGACCGAGCAAAGGCTGCGCACCGGCACCGGCAAGCTGTTCTGGTGCCGGCTGTACGGCAAGGCCATCAACCCCTCGGTGCCCAAGCTCGGCACCATCTGGCTGTATCAGGACTTTTCCGCCCAGCGCGCACTGGAGGAAACCCTGCGCCACGCCAAGGTGCTGGCCGAGGAAAACAGCCGCGCCAAGACGGAGTTCCTGGCCAATATGTCCCACGAGCTGCGCACGCCGCTGCACGCCATCCTGGGCTTCACCGAAATGGGCCAGGCCCGCTCGCGCGGGCAGCACGACGACAAGATGGCGCAATACTTCAGCCGCATCCAGAGCAGCGGCAACCGGCTGCTGACCCTGCTCAACGATTTGCTCGACCTGGCCAAGATGGAAGTGGGCCGCATGGAATACACCATAAGCCGCAACAATCTGTGCCAATGCCTGCACGACATCTGCGACGAAATGACGCCGCTGGCCGCGCTCAACGACATCCGCATCTATCTGAACTGCTCGTCGGAGCAACTGCACGCCGACATCGACCCCTTCCGCATCGGCCAAGTGATGCGCAACCTGCTGTCCAACGCCATCAAGTTCAGCCCGCACGGCGGCGAGATCTACGTCAACGCCGGCCTGCGCCAGGACGCCGACGGCGAGAACATCCTCGTCACCGTGGAAGACACCGGCCCCGGCGTGCCGGAGTCCGAACTGGAAAGCATTTTCGACAAATTCATCCAGAGCAGCAGCACCAAGACCGGCGCAGGCGGCACCGGCCTGGGGCTGGCCATTTGCCGCGAGATCATCTCCGCCCACCATGGCCGCATCTTCGCCAGCAATTTGCCGACACGCGGCGCGCTGTTCACTTTCATCATTCCGCGCACCGGACAGGCCGGCGCCACGGAGGACCCCAACCATGCCCCACAAACTACTGCTCGTTGACGACGAACCCTTCAATCTGGAGCTGATGGCCGAGCTGCTGCAGGACGCCGGCCACGAAGTGGTCCAGGCCGAGGACGGAGAGACCGCGCTGGACATCCTGCAGCGAGAAGGCGAAACCTTCTCCACCGTGCTGCTGGACAAGATGATGCCCGGCATCAGCGGCTTCGACGTGCTCAAGCGCATCAAGAGCGAGCCGCGGCTGGAGTTTTTGCCGGTCATCATGCAAACCGCCATGGGCGCGGCCTCCAGCGTGCAGGAAGGGCTGGCGGCCGGCGCCTTCTACTATCTGACCAAGCCGTTTTCCCGCGACATGCTGCTGGCCATCGTCGAGGCGGCAATAGGCCACTGGGACCGCTACGCCCACTTCCGCGAACTGGCCAATCTTCACGTCGACGCCCTGCGCCACCTGAACAAGGCCACCTTCAGCTGCCGCAGCCACAAGGAGGCCCAGACCGTCACCGCCCTGCTGGCCAAAACCTGCGCCCATCCGGAGCGGGTGGCCACCGGCCTATTCGAGCTGCTGGTCAACGCCATCGAGCACGGCAATCTGGACATCAGCTTCGACGAGAAAAGCCACTATATGGCCGAAGGCCAGTGGGAGGCCGAGCTGGCCCGCCGCATGCAAGACCCGGTGCTGGGACAGCGCCAGATCAGCGTGGACTTCAGCCGCGAACCGGAACAGATGCGCTTCACCATCAGCGATATGGGCGCGGGCTTCGACTGGGAGCATTACCAAAACGCCGAGCCCGCCTCGCTGATGTCCAGTCATGGGCGCGGCATCCTGATCGCGCGCAAGCTGTCCTTCGACGGCCTGCACTACCAGGGCCGGGGCAATATCGTGGTCGCCCACGTCAACAGCGGAGAATAAGACGCGGTTCAAGGCCCCGCTGAGGCGGAGCGGCCGCGGCGTTCGCGCCCGAGCCGGCCCGCCCGGGCTCACGGCGGCTCGCCGCAATCGCCGCGCTCGCGCCAGTAACGGCGCTGACTGTCGCGCCAACAGCTCCACTCCACCCCTTCGCCGAACTCCAGCGTCAAGGCGCCGTCCAGATCCGTGCGCAGCACCGCGGCGCCGGCCTCCTCCGCCCGCCTCAGCACGGACGGATGCGGATGGCGATAACGGTTCAGATAGCCGGCGCTGATCAACACCACCTCCGGCCGCGCCGCCGCCAGCCAGGCCGCCCCGGTGGCGGTGCGGCTGCCATGATGGCCGGCGGCCAGCACCGTACTGCGCAAGCGCAGGTCCAACCGGCCCGCCAGCACCCGCTCCGCCGCCTCAGGCGCATCGCCGCTCAAGAGCAGCGCATGGCTCGCGCCCGCCACCCGCAAGATGCAGCTGCGCGCATTGGCGTCCTTGGCCGGAACGCTTTCCGGCGGCCCCAGCACGTCAAAACGCACCCCGTCCCACGCCCAGCTCTGTCCCGGACGGCAGCCTTCGCCGCTCAAGCCCAACTCGGACAAGGATTCCGGCTGCCCCGCCCATACCCGGCCCGGCGGCATGGCGGCGGCCAGCTCCGCCGCCGCGCCGTCGTGATCGCTGTGGCGATGCGACAGCATCAGGCCGTCCAGCCTCCTCACCCCCAGGCCGCGCAGCTGCGGCAACACCACTCTCTCGGCCCCGCCTGGGCCGGTGTCGAACAACAGGGCGCGACTCCGGGTCTGCACCAGCACCGACAGGCCCTGGCCCACGTCCAGCATGGTGGCGCGGAACGCGCCCTCAGCCGGCGGCGGGGGCCGGTAGAGCAACATCGGCAGCAGCATCAAGGCCGCCAGTCCCCGGCCGGGCACGCCGCGCGGCGCGATCAGCCACGCCGAGCCCAGCAAGGCCAGCAAGAACAACGGCAAGGGCGTTCCGGCCAAGGGCAGGACCGGCGCTTGCGCCAGCCTCTCCACGCCCCAGTAAAAGCCGCGCGCCAGCCAGGCCGCCCCATGCAGCGGCCACTCCAGCGGCAGCAAGACGGCGGCCAGGGCCAGCGGCGTCAGCAGCAGCGACACATAGGGAATACCCAGCGCGTTGGCCAGCGGCGACACCAGCGGAATGCCGCCGAACCACCAGACCAGCGGCGCCAGCGTGCACACGCCCGCCGCCCACTGCCCGGCCAAGGCGGCCCGCCACTTGCCCGGCGCGCGGCGTCTGGCGATGGCGCTGGCCATCAAGGCCGCCACCAGGCCGAAGGACAGCCAGACCCCGGGCGCCAGCACGCAGAAAGGATCGATCAGCAACACCGCCGCCAGGGCCAGCCACCAAATGCGGAACGGCGACAGGCCGCGCCGCAGGCATAAGGCGGCCAGCCCCACGCCCAGCATGAACAAGGTGCGTTGGGTCGGCACCGAAAAACCGGCGAGCAAGGCATAGGCCGCCGCCGTCAGAAAAGCCCCGCCGGCGATCAGCAAACGCGGCGGAAGACCGAAGGCCGGCAGCCTGCGCGCCAGCCAGGCCAGCGCCGCCGCGGCCAGGCCCGCCAGCATGGTGATGTGCAGGCCGGAGATCGAGATCAGATGCGTCAGGCCGGTGGCGGCGAACAGCCGCCAATCCTCCCGCGCCACGCCTTGCTGCGCACCCACCGTCAACGCGGCGATCAGCGCCGCTTCGCGCGACTCGCCCAGCACCCGCTCGATGCGCGCCACCAGGGCGGCGCGCGCGCGGTCCACCCAGGCCAGCGGCGCGCGGCCGTCCTCCAAGCGACGCTCGCCCGCGCCCAGCGAGCCGCTGGCCAGCACGCCTTCCGACCATTGCCATTGCTCGACGTCGAAACCGAAGGGATTGGCCGGCCCGCGGCTGCGCTTGAAACGGGCCTCGGCCCGCCAGCGGCTGCCCGTCGGCCACTCCCGCCGGCGAAAATCCGTCAGCCTCACCGTTGGCGGCAAGTCCACGCCCGGCGTCAGCGTGCGCTCCACCTCCATGGTCAGGCGCGTCCCGTACTCGCCGGGCTGCGGCAGGCCCCGCACCTCGCCAACGAAGACGATGGGCCGTTGCTGCCAATCGGCCGGCAATTGCTGCGCCATTCGGCTGTCGGCGCGCCAGGAGGCGTAGCCCAGCCCCAGTAGAAAAGCCGGCGCCAGGGCCGCCCAAGGCCGAGCGCGCGACGGCAGACAGGCGGCCAGCGCCGCCGCGCCCGCTGCCAGGCCCAGGCAAGCCGTCGCGGCGGGCAAGTCCGGCAAGACGGCGCACGCGGCGATGCCGCACAACACAGCGATCAAGACAGGCATGCCGGCATCTTAGGCGGCGATGCCGCGGCACCGCAATCTATTAAATACATTCACTAAAGCGCAGCGAATAGATCATGCCGATCGTATTTTTTATGATCTCGGAACGCACCCATAGCAGATGAAACGGGAAAAAATAACAAGTACAAATGCGTATTGCATTAACGAAGCGCTGGACTACACCTAGGACAAGCGCTTTCGAAACCCCCGGCCGCCGCGACGCCTCGCCAGGTCCAGGCGGCGCCCAAGCGCGGCAGCCTGCCTCTCTTTCACATGACTTTCCATCTGGCAGCCGCCAGACGGTTCACTCGCAGGAGGAATACATGGACGCATACATGGGCACCATCACGGTCTACGGCTTCAATTACGCGCCGCAAGACTGGGCGCTGTGCCAGGGCCAGACCTATCAGGTATCGCAGTACGAAGCCTTGTACTCGCTGCTGGGCACGCTCTACGGCGGCACCGCGTCTCAAAACTTCAAGCTGCCCAACCTGACCGGCCGCATGGCCATCGGCACCGGCCCCGCGCAGCCCGCCTATAATCTGCCGGCCTACAACCCCGGACAGTTCGGCGGCACCCAGAACGTGGCGCTCAGCGTGGCCAACCTGCCGGCGCACTCCCATACCGCCACGTCCATGGCGGTGACCTTCCACGCCGCCGGCACGCCGACGCCGGCCACCCCGGCCAGCGCGCCCAGCTCCAGCAACCCCTATCTGGGCGCTTCCGGCGCCGGCACCGGCCTCGCCACCATCTGGTCCACCGCGCTGAACAACCCCGTGTCGGTGCAAGGCCTGTCCGCCACCGGCAATACCGATCTGACCGGCGGCAACGCTCCGGTCAGCGTGCTCAACCCCTTCCTGGCGCTGAATTTCTGTATCGCTATCAACGGTCTGTATCCGGTTCGTCCATAATCACAATACGCGGCCTACCGCCGCTTCCGGCCGCCTCTCCGCCGCAGGGGCGGCGGCCGTTGCCTTCAGGGGATATCGCCATGCTCGCCACCGTTCAAGCCGAAGACTTCATGCATCTGCTCGGCAAGCACTGCATCTTCCGCAACCCGCAACATCCCGATATCGCGCTGCAAGTGCAGGCCGTCAAGCTGCGGCCGCAGGCGCAATCGCCGCATCAGACCGCGCGGCGCACCCCCTTCGTGGTGGAATTGGCCGCCGAGGGCGCCACCGAGCTGGCGGACGCGGTGGGCCAGCTGGAGCTGCCCGCCACCGAGCACAGCGACGCCATCCGGCTGGATCTGGTGTGGATAGGGCGGGTGATTCCCGCTGGACGCGATCCGGCGCTGGCCTACTTCCAGCTGCCGTTCAATTGAGCCGGCCCGCCGACAGCCCGTGGGCGGCCGGCGGACGGATAAAAAGGACGAAGACTCCGGCCGGGCGGCGCGCCCGGCGAAATATTACAAACCCGCCCGCGCCTCGCCCTGCGGCGAATGACGCTCGGGCCGCCACACCAGCTTGTCCGCCATGTCGCCGGCCTCTTCCAGCACGAATCCCAATTGGTGATAAAGCCGGCGCGCCTGCACATTGCTGTGCCACACCACCACCGCCAGCGGCGCGCGCACTTGCCAGGCCGCCTGCTGCAAGCCCATCAGCACCTCCTTGCCGTAACCCAGGCCGCGCGCTTCCGGCACCATGGCCAGAAAGATGATGCGCACCTCGTTATGGCCGAAGTCCACCATCACCACGCCGACGTTGGCCCCGGTTTTCTCGATGACGAAGTGCATCGCGTCCGGGTAGTTGTCGCCTGCGCCGCGTTGCAGCACCTGGTATTGCTGCTCCTGCACGGTGCGGATCAGTTCCTCCTCGCCGTCTATCAATTGCAGGTCCGGGCGGGCGCTGCGGTAGAGGCCGGCGATGAAGGCCTCGTCGTGATGTCGCGCCGGGCGCAGATGCAGGCCTTCGGCCAGCGAGGACGTGTTCAAGAATGAGGACATGGCGAACGGCTCCTTTCCAAAACCTGTTATGGGGCGCGCCGGCGGCGCGCCCGTTTCGTTCTACGCGCATGCGCGCGCAAGGTCTTGCGAATCAGGCGAAACCCAGTCTTAAGGCCTGTTCAGTCTACGCCGAAGGCATGAGCTTTCCAGGCGTCTCCAGACCGTTTGCTATCCGCCCCCAGCGGATCGCGAACAGCGTCTACAGTCCGGCCTCTCGACGGAACACCGCCAACAACTGACGCCACCCGCGCTCCAGCAAGCTGTAGCGCTCCCCCCGCAAGCGCGCCACGCCGGCCAGCTCACGCAGCGGCGCCGCGCCTCGCTCGCAACGCTCCAGCCGCACGCGGAAAGTGGCGGCCAAGGGCACCAGGCCGCGGTCGCGCTGTTCGGTGGGAATGGGGCCGCCGTAGGTGGAGGCCAACAAGGCCTGATCCAGCAGCGGCAGATTAAGCCGGTCGATCTGGCCCAGCCGGCATTCCACGCTCCAGAACTCTCCGCCGTCGGCGACGAAGCGGGCGACATGGCCGGGCTTGAGTCCGCTCAGCGCGGCCTCGTCGACAAAGGCTTCGCCCTTGACCCCGTCCGGCCCCACCACGTCCAGCAGATGCTCGCCCTCGGCCAGCGCGGTGCCGGCGCGCAGCGCGTCGCTGAGGTCCACCACGCGGCCGGCGAACGGCGCGGCGAGCGTGAGCCTGGCCATCTGCTGACGCAAGGCGGCCACCTGTTCCTGCGCCACCTGCCATTGCTTGCGCAAGGCTGGTCCGCGCTGTTGCAGCTCCAGATCGAACGGTTGCTGCGCGGTCTGCCAGGCCAGGTCGCGCTCGCGGGCGTCCGCCAGCGCCAGCTGCGCCTCCAGCATCGGCGAGCTGAGCCTGGCCATGATCTGCCCCGCCTTGACCAGCTGGCCGTCGCGCACCAGAACTTCCGCCACCTCGCCCGTCGCCGGCGCGTACAAGCCCTGCGACTGCAAAGCGCCCAACACCGCCGGGCTGGCCACTTCGCGCTGCCACGGCAGAATCAGCGCCAAACTCAGGATCAGCAGCGCCGCGGCGCTGCGGCGGGTTTCGCGGCCCCAGCGCAGATCCGCGCGGCGCTGCCACCACACCATCAGTTCGCCAACCACGGGGCGGGCGATGAACCAGCCCAGCTCCACCGCCAGCAACAGAATGCCCAGGGCCTTGAAGAACAAGTGGTAGACCAGGAAGGCGATGGAAAGAAACAGCACCAGCCGATACAGCCAGGTGGCCCAGGCGAACAGGATCAGCCCGCGCCGCCGCGCGTCCGGGAAATGTTCCGGCACCGGATCGTCCAGGCCCAGCAGCGTTTTGCGCAGCCGCCAGCGCGCCAGCGCGAAGGCGCGATTGTGCAGATTGGGCAGGCCCAGGTAGTCCGCCAGCAGGAAATAGCCGTCAAAGCGCATGAAGGGGCTGGCATTGATCGCCAGCGTCGCCAGCCAGGTGGTGGTGGCCAGCAGAAAAACCCCGGCGCGCAGCGGCCCGTCCGGCAAAAAACTCCACAACAAGGTGGCCCAGGCGGCCAGCACCAGTTCCGCCAGCATGCCGGCGCCGCCGATCAGCAGCCGCTGGCGGCGCGAATCCAGCTTCCAGGCGTCGTTGGTGTCGGTGTAGAGCACCGGCATCATCACCAGAAAGGCCACCCCCATCGCCGGCACCCGGCAACCGAAATGGCGCGCGGTCAGCGCATGGCCCATCTCGTGCAGGATTTTGGCCAGACTCAGCGACAGGCCGATGCCGATGGCGGCGCTGACGCCGCCGTAAGCGGAGAAGGTGTGGGTGAACTCGTCCCAGCGCCGCGACACCAGCGCCAGCGCCAGCAGCAGCACCGCGCCCATCGCCAGCCAGAAGCGCGGATGGAACAGCCAGCCGGTCCACGGCAGCAGGCGATTGAGCAGGGCTTCCGGCCGCAGCAGCGGCACCCGGAAAAACAGATAGTTTTTCAACAGCCACATCGCGCGGCTAGGCCGGTTGGCCTCGCGCAGCTGCCACAGCCAGCCGTTCTGCTCGGCGCTGGCGGCCTGCAGCAGTTGATGGCGGGACAGGAAGAGCAGCACGGCCTCGATATCCTCGGCGCCCAACTGCAGCGTGGTTTCGGCGTTGACGGCTTGCAGCACCGCTTCGGCGGTGCCCAGCGACCAGCGCGACAGGATTTCGAAACTGGCCCAGCCCAGTTGATAGAAGCGGTGGGCGCAGGGGTCGTGCAGGGTCCAACTGGGCGCGCCGTCGGCCAGCGCCGGGCCGGGATGCAGCGTCAGTTCCTGACGCAGCGCGGGCAAGGCGGGGGATCTCATGCTCACCACCCCAGCCATTGCCGCGCGGCGGTCAGCGGCCGGCGCAGCGCGTAGTAGATCAGCGGCACCCAATCGCCGTAGACGCGGGCGGTGCCCATCTGCCCCAGCCGCGGCTTGTCGCCGCCGACGAAGCGGGCTTGCAGCCGATAGGCGAGCAGGCCGCCCTCCACCGCTTCCGCCTTGTAGGCGACGCGGAGGATTTCCGCGTCGTAGGACTCGGTGGGCGAAGCGTTGGGATAAAGGGTGATCTTGCCGCCGGGCGCCACGTCTATGGCTTCCGCCGCCGGCAGCCAGGCGGCCAGTTCCACGTGGGCGGGGTCGGCCAGCGTCATCACTTTCTCACCCACCGTCACCGCCTTGCCCTGCCAGTCGTTGCGGTCGGAAAACACCACCACGCCGGCGCTGGGCGCGGTGACGTGCAGCCTTTGCAGCTCCAGTCCGGTGTATTCGGCCGCGATGCTTTTCTCTTCCAGCTTGGCGCGGTCCTGCGCCATGGCCAGCTTGCCCTTGTCGTCGGTGACCGCCAGCTGAGCGCTGGCGCGGAAGCTTTCCTGCGCGGCGTCGCGCTCGCGCGCGGCCATGGCGAACTGGCCGGCCAGCGAGGTGGCGTCCAGATCGAACAAGGGATCGCCGGCCTTGACGCGCTGATTGGGCTGCACCTGGATGCGGTCTATCACCCCGCTGAGCGGCGCGCGCAGCAGCACCGGATTTTGCGGCGCCACTTCGCCGCGCGCCAGCACGCTGAGGCGTATCGGCATGCAGGCCAGCAACAGCGCGGCGATGAGCAGCCGCCGCTGCTTGCGGCCGGGCCGCAGCCATTGCCCCGCCAGTTCCCGCCAGTTGCGCCGGGGCGCGAAGCGCAGCAGCGCGTGGCCGTAACCGTGGGCCAGCTCTTCCGCCAGCTTGCGCTCGTAATCGCTCCACGGCAGTTCCCGCGCCAACAGCCAGGCGCCCTGCTCGCCCAGGCGCAGCCACAGCGCGTGGGCCGGCAGCCAGGACGACCAGTCCTCGGCCAGCGCCGCGGGCAGGTCGCCGGCCTCGAGCAAGCGGCTGTCCTGCCCGACTTCCGGCCCGCCGGATTCCGCCAGATGGCGGAACAGGCGGGACAGCCACTGCATATAGGGCGCGGTGGGGTCCAGCTCGGCCAGGCCGGACAGCGCCGTCACGTGGCGATGCAGGCCCTCGCGCCAGACCGCCGACTGGCGGTAGGGCAGCAGTTGCTGGCTTTCGTTGACGATGATGAAACCCAGCTGCTCGGCGCTGACCGCATCGCGTCCGCGATGCAGCAGCTGCAGCAGGCCGGCCAGTTCCCGGCTTCTATCGGCGTGCCCCATGCACGGCCTACTTGAAGCTGGCCCAGCCGCTCATCCCCGGCAGCAGGCTGGCGCCGTTGCCCTCGATGACGCCCACCGCGAGGATGGACTGGCTGACCGGATCGATCTGCGCGCCCAGGCGTTCTATCCTGGCCGGGAAACTGGCGCCCAGTTCGTCCACCGCCACGGTGAACTTGCTGCCGGGCTTGAGTTTGGCCAGCCATTTGGACGGCACCAGCATGCGCAGTTCCAGCGAGCCGGAATCGACGATGTCCAGCACCGGGTTGCCGGGGCTGACGTATTGATGCACGGCGGCGATGCGGCGCGCCACGCGGCCGTTGAACGGCGCGCTGATCACGCATTTGCCGACTATGGTCTGCATATAGCTGGCGTCGGCGGCCGCTTCCTTGGCCTTGCCCTGGGCCTGGGCCACGTCCAGCGCGCCGGCGGAATTGAGCTTGGCCAATTGGTTGTTGACCTTGAGCAGCTGGCTGGCGGCCTCCAGCGAAGCCTGGGATTTGCGCAGCTGGGCGCGATAGCTGCCGCAGTCGAACTGCACCAGCGCCTGCCCCTTGCTGAAGCTGGCGCCCTCAGGCACCGGCAAGGCCGCGATCTTGGCCGCCACTTCGCCGGACAGGGTGACGGCGTTGCGCGCCATCAGCTGCACGCGGATGCGGCCGTCGCTGGCGTTGGTCACCGGCGCCGCCGGCGGCTTGGGCTTGGCCGGCGGCGTGGCCGCCTGGGCGCAGGCGGCCGCCAGCAGGCAGGCCGCGGCCCTCAGAACCGTCAACTTCATGGCTTGCTCCCCGCCACCTGCCCCTGCCAACGCGTTTCCGCGCCCTTGAAGGCGGCAGCCAAAGCCGGCAGATCATAGCTGGCGGTGCTTTCCGGCAGCGGGTCCATCCCCAGGCTGGAACCCATCTGGCCGTAGGCGTTTTGCAGATCGCCGTAGCTCTGGTACAGCCGCAGCGTGGAGAACACCGCGTTGGCGTCGGCCAGGATCGCCGGCAGGCGGCCTTGCACGCCGCTGTCGGTGGCGTTGCGGTTCTGCACGTAGATGCGCTGTTCCACGTCGTTGAGTTCTTGTTCCAGCCCGAACTGGCGCGAGCGGCCTTTGAGATCGAGGTAGGCCACGTGCACCTGGGTCAGCACCGCCATGTTCAGCGCCATGCGCTGGGTCTTGGCCACTTGCAGCTGGGCGTCGGCGGCCTTGGTGATCGGCCCGGCGCTGAACAGATTGAGCAGGTTCCAGCTGATGCGCAGGCCGGCGTCGCTCCAGGAGTTGTTGACCAGGAATTTATTGCTGTCGTAGTTCTGTCCGATGCTGAATTCCAGGCCCGGCAGCAGCTTGGCGATGGCCTTGCGGGTTTCGGTGACGCCGATGCGTTCGTTGTAGCGTGCCTCGTTCAGCTCCGGCCGGTTCAGCAAGGCCATTTCTTCCATCTGCTCCAGCTTCAGGCCCAGCGTCGGGGTGGGCAGCCCTGCGGGCACCGCCACCTTGAAATCGGTGCCGGGCGGCACGTTCATGATGGCGGCCAGCTTGGGCTTGGCCTGGGCCAGCGCGTTGCGGATCATGCCCATCTGGCGGATCACGTCCAGCAGTTGGCGACGGTAGTTCAGCGCCTCCAGCGGCGCGCGCAGTTTCTGCTTCTCCACCTGCCGCGCGTCTTCCAGCGCGCGGTTGGTTTCCGCCAGCAGCGCGTCGATGCGGCCTTCCAGCTGCTGCGCGCCCACCGCCTGCCACCAGGCTTCGCGCACTTGCTGCATCAGCTGCTGCGCCACTTTGCGCTTGCGCTGTTGCAGGATCAGCATGCGGTCGGACTGCTGTTGGGCGGTGTAATAGCTGACGCCGAAGTCCAGCACGTTCCAGCTCAGATTAAGGTCGGCGGTATGGCTGCGCTTCTCCGAGGAGATAGACGGCACCAGCGATTGTTCGCCGGTGGCCACGTTCTGGGACGAGGACGCGTTGTCCTTGTTGCGGGCGGTGTAGCCGGCCGCCAGCGCCAGCTTGGGCAGCATGTCCAGGCTGGACAAGTCGAGTTGGCGCTGCGCCATCGCCTCTTCCATCAGCTTGACCCGGTAATCCAGGTTGTACTTCAGCGCGCGCGCCATCGCCTCTTGCAAGGTCACCGGCCCGGCCAAGGGCTCCTGGCTGCCGAACATGGCCTGGCGGTCCGCCGCCAGCGTGGCCTGGCGGTCGCTCAAGCTCATCGGCGCGGGCGTGACCGCGCAGCCGGTCAAGGCCAGCGCCGTCAGCGCGGCCAGCGTTGAATAAACGCCGCGGCCGGCCCCTCCCCCCTGTGTTGCTTTCTTCATATCGTCCCCTGTGCGGTTTGTTGGTTTAGTGGCTCGCCGGCTAGGACCTTGCGGTCAAACCGCGTCCTCCGCCTGCAGCCATCCGGCGATCTGTTGATCGAAGGCGGGCTTGCCGTGCTGGCGGAACTGCTCGTGCAGGGCCGGCTTGCCGGCCGCCGCTGCTTTTTCCGTCGCCGCGGCCGCCTGCTCGCCCGCGCCGGTTTTCAACTGCATATGGGTGACGCCGCGGTGGCCGTTCTGGTCGCTGACCGTCACTTCCAGAGACAAGGAACGGTTCCAGCCCGCCGGCGGCGTGCCGCTGAAACGACCGGTCTGCGGATCGAACTTCAGCCAGGCCGGCAGCGGCTGGCCATTGCTCTGCCGCACCTGGATGTTCAGCACCGCGTCCGGATTGCGGGTGATCACGGTGCCGGGCGGCAGGCTGAAGTTGAAACCCTGTCCGGCCACCAGCGGCCGCACGCCCAGATCCGGCATCACTTGCAACGGGGCGCCGGAGGTGCCGCCCAGATTGGAAACAAAGGGCAGGCCGGCGTTGCCGCGGCCAAACGGCTCGCTGGGCGTCGGCGCGAAGCGGTCCTGGCCGAAGGCAAGCTGGATGGGATTGCTCGTCTGCGGCCCCGCCGGGCCCTGCGGCGTCGGCGCGGCGCCCGGCCCGTTGCCGTTGCCCGCGCCGCTCACCGCGGCCAGCACGATATTGGGCGTGATGGGCGCGATATTGATGACCGGCGCCGCATTGGGCGGCAGCGGCGCGTCCGCCGGCGGCACAGGCTGGATCGGCGGGGGCGTCTCTGTCCTTGCGCTGCGCAACTGGTAAGCCGGCGCCACCGTTTGCTGCTGGGTCACATTGCCGGCCAGGTCCGCCGCCGCGCCGGATTTGAGCGCCAGCGCCACCGAGCCCACGCCGCTGACCCCGGTCAATTGCACCACGTAGTGGCTGTCGCTGATGCGGACGATATTGCCGATGCCGGCGCTGGCGCTGCCGCTGGTGATCACGCTCAGATCGCCGGCGCTCAGGCCGACGATGGGTTTGTTCAACACCAGGTCGTAACGCAGGCTGCCGGCGACGCCGGAGGCCGGGTCCAAGCGGGTGAAGGACTGCGGCGCCGGCGCGGTGGTGTCCACGACAACGGTGAACGAGGCCGACTGCGCGCTGATGTTGCCGGCCGCGTCGGTGGCCGTGGCGCGCACGCTGTGGCTGCCGTCCGCCAGCGCCTGGCTCAGATTGAACAGCCAGACGCCGCCGCCGTCGGCGGTGGCGGTGCCTACCTGCACGCCGTCGATGAACACGGCCACCTTGCTGCCCGCCTCGGCCAGACCGGTGACGCTGGGGCGGTTGACGTTGGTGATGCCGTCGCGGTTGCTGGAGCCGCTGTCGGTGGCCAGGCTCAGACCGGTATTGGCCGGGCTGTCCGGCGCCACGGTGTCCACCGTGATGATGTAGGCCGTCGATTGGCCGCTGGCGTTGCCGGCCAGATCAGTGGAGGTGGTGCGGATGCTGTGATTGCCGTCCGCCAAGGCGCTGCCAAGGCTGTAGCTCCACGCGCCGCTGCCGTCCGCCGTCGCCGTGCCCACCGCCGTGCCGTCCACATACACCGTGACCGTGCTATTGGCTTCCGCCGTGCCGGTGACCGTGGGCCGGTTGTTGCCGGTGATGCCGTCGCCGTGATTGCTGCCGGTGTCCGTCCCCGTGCTCAAAGCCACGCCGGACGGCGCCGCGGGCGCGCTATTGTCTATCACCACGTTGAAGGCGCTGGATTGGCCGCTGCTGACGCCGCCGCTGCTGACCACGGCGGTGATGGCGTGCGCGCCGGAACTCAGGCTGGAGACAAAGCTGTAACTCCAGGCCCCGCTGCCGTCCGCGACCGTGCTGTCGATAGGCACCCCGTCCACATAGATGATGACAAGGCTGTTGGCGATCCCGGTGCCGGTCACCGTGGGCGTGGCGTTGCTGGTGACGCCGTCGCTATGACTGCTGCCGGTGTCGGTGCCGCTGGTCAGGCCGGAGACGCTGGGCGGCATCAGCTGCAAGGCTATGTTGCGGGTGACCGCCGCGCTGTTCTTGGTCCCGTCGTTGACGGTGAAGCTGACGGTGCGGGTGGCGGTATTAGGCGAGCCGGCGGTGTCGATGTAAGTGACCGCGCGCAGCGCCGCCTGCCATTGCGCCAAGGTGGCCGTGGCGCCGCTGGACGTCAGCGTCAGCACCCCGGTGCCGGCGTTGTAACTGGCCGTGATATTGCCCATGGTGCTGCCGTTGTTGGTGAAGGCCAGCACGTCCTCGCCGCTTTGGAAGTTGCCGCTAATCGCCACCGTGGCGCTGGCCAGGGTGGTGTTGTCCAGATCCGACACGGTCAGGCCGCCGTCCACCGGCGTGGCGGCGCCGCCCACCACATAGGCCCCGGCGCTGCCGGTGGTGGTGGCGACAGGCGTTTGATCCGTGGCCGCCACGGTGACGGAACGCGTCGTCGCCGCGCTGTCCTTGCTGCCGTCGTTGACGCTGAAACTGATGGTGCGGGTGGCGGTATTGGGCGTCACCGCGGTGTCGGTGTAGGTGACCGCGCGCAAGGCCGCCTGCCATTGCGCCAGCGTGGCCGTGGCGCCGCTGGACGTCAGCGTCAGCACCCCGGTGCCGGCGTTGTAGCTGGCGCTGATGTTGCCGAAGGTGACGCTATTGGTGTTGCTGAAGGCCAGCACGTCCTGGCCGCTCTGGAAGTTACCGCTGATGGACACCGTGGCGCTGGCCAGCGTGGTGTTGTCCAGATCGCTGACCGTGATGCCGGAGTCCACCGCCACCGGCGTGGACGTGGTGTTGTCCCCCGCAGTGAAGGCCGCGCTGCCACCGCTGGCGGTGGCGATAGGGGTTTGGTCCGTCGCCGCCACAGTCACGCCGCGGGTCACCGCGCCGCTGTTCTTGCTGCCGTCGTTGATCTGGAAGCTGACGGTGCGGGTGGCGGTATTGGGCGTCACCGCGGTGTCGGTGTAGGTGACCGCGCGCAGCGCCGCCTGCCATTGCGCCAAGGTCGCCGTGGCGCCGCTGGACGTCAGCGTCAGCACCCCGGTGCCGCTGTTGTAGCTGGCGGTGATATTGCCCATGGTGCTGCCGTTGTTGGTGAAGGCCAGCACGTCCTGGCCGCTCTGGAAGTTGCCGCTGATCGACACCGTGGCGCTGGCCAAGGTGCTGTTGTCCAGATCGCTGACCGTGAGGCCGGGATCCACCGCCACCGGCGTGGACGCGGTGTTGTCGCCGGCGGTGAAGACCGCGCTGCCGCCGCTGGCGGTGGCGATAGGCGTTTGATCCGTGGCCGTCACCGTCACCGAGCGCGTGGCCACGCCGCTGCTGGCGCTGCCGTCGTTGACCTGGAAGCTGACGGTGCGGGTGGCGGAATTGGGCGTCACCGCCGTATCGGTGTAAGTGACCGCGCGCAAGGCCGCCTGCCATTGCGCCAAGGTGGCACTGCCGCCGCTGGAGCTCAGCGTCAGCACCCCGGTGCCGGCGTTGTAGCTGGCGGTGATATTGCCCATGGTGCTGCCGTCGTTGGTGAAGGCCAGCACGTCCTGCCCGCTCTGGAAATTGCCGCTGATGGACACCGTGGCGCTGGCCAGCGTGGGGCCGGCGTTATTGCTCACCGTGATGCCGGAATCCACCGCCACCGGGGTGGACGCGGTGTTGTCGCCGGCGGTGAAGGCCGCGCTGCCGCCGCTGGTGGTCACCACCGGCACCACCGCCACGCTGACGGTGGACGCCACGGCCAGCGTGGTGGTGTCCACGCCGCCGTTGCTGGTGCCGCCGTTGTCCTTGACGCTGGTCAGCGTCACCACCCGGTTGCCGATGGAGGGGCTGCCATTGCTGTCGCGATAGGTGATGCCGTTGATCACGCTGGCCGCGGTGCTGCCGGAAACGCCGCTGCTGCTGATGGACACCGTGGCGGTGCCGCCGGACACCGAGACGGTGACGCTCAGGCCGTTGCCGCTGGTGGTGACCGAGTTGCCGTTGGTCAGCGCCACATTGCTGCCGTCTATGGACAGGATTTCGCTGCTGCCGTCTTGCAGGCCGGACACGGTCAGCGTCAGCAGGATCACGCTCTGGCTGGATTCGACGGCGCTGACGCTGGCGCCGCTGAACACCGTCACCGCGGAGCCGCCCATCGTAAAGGTGGGATTGGAGGCGGTGGCGCTGCCGGTGGGCGCGTCGTTCACCGCGGCCACCGTCACCGTCACATTGCTGGAGCCGGTGCCGCCGCGGCCGTCGTTGACGCTGACGTTGATGGTGCGGGTGGCGGTGTTGGGATCGTTGCTGCTGTTGTTGTACGTCAGCGCCGCCAGCAGGGTGGCCACCCGCGACGGGGTGGCGTTGCTGTTGAAGGTGACGATCAGATCATGGCCGCCCACGCCGTCGCCGTTGCTGGCGATCACGCCTATGCTCACGCCGCCCACCGTCACCACGCTGCCCACGCTGGTGCCGCTGGACAGGGACACCGAGCCGCTGGTGTCGACGCCCAGCACATCCTGGCCGCTCTGGCCGTTGGCGGAGATGTGCACGGTCAGATTGCCGCTGTTGAAGTTGGGGGTGTCGCTGTCCGTCACCGTGACCGCGGTGCCCACGTCCAGTTTCACCGCGCCGCCTTTCTCGGTGAAAGTGGGGTTGTCGCCGTTGAGGTTGCCGATCACCGGCGCGGAATCCGCCGCCACCGTCACCGTCTTGGTCACCGCGCTACTGTTGATCGCGCCGTCGTTGATGGCGAAGCTGATGGTGCGGTTGCCGGTATTGGGCGACAGCGAGCTGTCGGAATAAGTCACCGCGCGCAAGGCCGCCTGCCATTGAGCCAGCGTGGCCGTGGCGCCGCTGGACGTCAGCGTCAGCACCCCGGTGCCGCTGTTGTAGCTGGCGGTGATATTGCCCATGGTGCTGCCGTTGTTGGTGAAGGCCAGCACGTCCTGGCCGCTCTGGAAGTTGCCGCTGATGGACACCGTGGCGCTGGCCTGGGTGCTGCTGTCGGAGTCGGACAGGGTGATGCCGCTGTCCACCGTCACCGCGGTGCCGGTGCCGCTGCTGTAGGCGCTGGAGCCGCCGCTGGCGGTCAGCGTCGGCGCAAAGCCGAAATTGATGGCGTTGATGGCGCCTATGCCTATCATGCCCGTCACATTATGGCCGCTGGCCGCCAACACCCGGAAGGAATCGATGCCCTGGAAGGCGCTGTTGCCGGACACGTTGAAAGTCACCAGCCCGCCGCTGCCTTGCAGCGCGTCGCCCACGTTCAGCGTCAGCGTCGCCCCGCTGACCGCCACGCCGTTGATATAGCCGACCAATTGCAGATTGCCGCCGGAAGTGGCGGAGTCGTAGCCGTTCAGCACCACGCCGATGGAGTTCAAGGTAAAGCGGCTGCTGTCGTTGGACTTGACGCTGAAATAGGAGATGGGAATGGTGCCGTCGCTATAGCCGTCCACCGTTTCCGTGGTCACCGAGCCGGCCTTTTCGACAATAATCGTCTGGCCGCCATTATTGGTGGAGCCCAATTGCAACGTGAAATCCCAGCCCTGGAGGTTGCCGGCGCTCACGGTACTGCCTGAGGGGTTATAGGTGTTGCCGTCCGATGTGGTGAAATCGGTGGTGCCGGTTACCGGCCGCGCCAGCAGGGCGTCGTAGCTGAAATGCAAGGCATCCACGTCGATATGGCCGCTATTGCGCTCCAGCGTCCAGTCGCCGCCCAGGCGCGCCGCGCCGGTGGCGTCGGTGGACGCGGCCACGTCGGCCTGAGTGTAGCGGGACAGCGCGCTGACGAAGGCCGCGCCGCTGCTGCCGGCGGCGATGTCGCAGCCGTAGAGCAGGATGTCGCCGTCGGCGCGCAAGGATTGGCCTATGGTTTTCAGGTCCGCCTGGCGGCTGTCCAGCTTGGCCGTGGTCAACTCCATGCTGCCCAGCATCAAATCCCCGCTCTGGCCGTGGGAAATGATGTGGATGGCGGCGTAGCCATGGTGGGTCTTGGCCCACTCGGCGATCTGGCTCAGGCCGTCCTTGCCGGCGTTGAGCACCACCACCTCCATGCCGGCCGGCATTTGCGCCAGCAGGCTTTGGTAATTGGCGACATTGGATTCGACGAACACCACCTGCTTGGGCGGCGCGGTCGGCGCCAGCGCCGCTGCGAGCTTCTCCGCCAGACGCTCCACCGCGGCCGATCGCGGCGCTTCCGTCTGCGCCGGGCGTTCCGCCGGAAGCGGCGCGTCCGCATGCGCCGAGGCGGCGGCGGCCGTGGCGGCCGCCGCGCCGTCGAACATCAACCTGGGCTCCAGAGCCTGCAACAGCAGGCGCGAGCGCTTGAGAGCCGGTGTCTTCTTGTCACTGCCTTGCGATTGCCCCGCTGATTTCCACCACCCCATCACGCTCTCCCGGATTATTTCGGCTTAAGCGGCTGTTCAACATCTTGCGAGCAAGAGCGAGACAAGGCGAAGACGGCAGAGAAGGCGGAATGTACATACGGTACATAGGCCTTTCTTAAGACGTATCCGCCCGCTGACGCTTCACCAAACGCAACAAGCATTGAACAGACGCCAAGACCCAGATCGAACCACGCTTGCGACTACATCCCAAAAGCTGCTTAGCGGATTAGAACCGGTATCAAAGCAAAAATAAATGACAATTAAATAAATTCGAATCAGAACAACAGCGACACCGTAACAAACCGGGCAGCCGGCAAGCTGACAAAAGCTGTCAAGCGCGACCAAGAAGCCCCCTCTTTAAAAAATAGTTGTTCCTCACGCGAAGTAAGCTAAGTGCAAATACGTAGCACACATGATATTTGTTCAACATATTCAAAATCCCCCGGCTTGCCCTCGCCCGCCGCATCCCGTATCGTTCGTCCGCCGTCCGCCCATCCAAGGATTTCTCCATGCCCGCCACCCCGCTGTACTGCGCCCGTCCCGACCGCCTGGACGCCGCCCGCCTGTTGAGCCAGCGCTTCGCTCTGCCGCTGCTGGAACAACGGCCGGAGCAGGGCTATTGGCTGGAATTGGGCGAACAAAGGCTGGAACTGCTGACCACCGGCAAGCACGGCGCGGTGTATGCGGAATTCGTCGAGGGCGCGGCCAAACATCGGCGCGAACAGGGCGGCGGCCGCGGCCAACCGGTGGCCAAGGCCATCGGCCTGAAAGGCGCCAAGGAACTGCCCTATGTGGTGGACGCCACCGCCGGCCTGGGCCGCGACAGCTTCGTGCTGGCCGGGCTGGGCTGCCGCGTCACCCTGGTGGAACGCTCGCCGGTGGCCGCCGCGCTGCTGGCCGACGCGCTGGAACGCGCCGCCGGCCACCCGGACACCGCCGACATCGCCGCGCGCATGCATCTGGTGCACGCCAGCTCCATCGCCTGGCTGGCCGCGCTAAGCGAGGCCGAACGCCCGGACGTGGTGTTCGTCGATCCGATGTTCCCGGACACCGACAAGAAAAGCGCCGCCGCCAAGAAGGACATGCAGGCCTTCCAGCAGGTGATAGGCGACGATCAGGACAGCGCCGCGCTGCTGCAAGCCGCCATCGCCGCGGCCAAGAACCGCGTGGTGGTGAAACGGCCGCGGCTGGGCGCGGCCATCGAGGGCGTGAAGCCGTCCGCGGTGCTGGACGGCAAGTCCACCCGTTTTGATCTTTACGTGATCAAGGCCTTGCATCCAATTCAGGGCTGACGCCATCGGGCGCTTGCGCCCGCTCGTTCATCCCATAATCCCGCAACACCGCCGCCACCCGCAGCCGGTAATCGGCGAACAAGGCCTCCCGGCCCTGCCGCTGCGCCGCGCGGTGCGGCTCCAGCCGCCGCCAAGCCGCCACCGACGCCTCGTCGCGCCAGAACGACAGCGACAACATCCTCTCCGGCCGATTCAGGCTGACGAAGCGCTCGATCGACAGAAAACCGTCCGCCTCCGCCAACTCCCGCCCCAGGCGCTCCGCCCAAGCCAGATAACCGTCCCGGCCGCCTTCGGCCAGCTCCACCTCGAAAATCACCGCAATCATTCCGTTCTCCCTTTCTCGCCATAAAGGCGCACCCGCGCGTTGGGCAGCCGGCGAAAACGCGCCGCCGCCGTCAAGTCTTGCCAATCCGGCCGCGCCGCCGCCAATGCCGCCAGGCCGCCGCGCGCGATCTCCAGCGCCAGCGCCCGGCCCGGGCAGGCATGCCGGCCGGCGCCGAACATCAAGGCCTCGCCCGGCCCGGCCGGGTCCAAAGCCGCCGCCGCCAACACCACCAATACCGAAGCGCCGGCCGGCACCGTCTGGCCGCCATGGGACCAATCCCGCGCGACGAAACGGCGAGTGTTGTGCAAGACCGGGTCCTGCACAGCCAGCCCATCCCACTCCGCCGCCGCGCCCGCCGCCAGCGGCCGGCCCTGAGCCTGATGCCAGACCGCGGCGGCGAACAGGCCGGCGCCGGAGTCCAGGCTCTGGAACAGCAGGCCGATCACATTCGCCGTCAGCGTCGCCTCATCCGGCGCCAATTCATTCCTTAGCTCAGCCAGCATGCCGCCGGCCCGCGGCAGCGCCTCCGCCACCCGCGCCTGCAAAGCCGTCAAGGCCCGCTCTCCGCGCGCCAGCGCCTCTACATCGGCATCCGCCGCCAACGCTTGCGCCAGCGCCGCCGCCTCCGCGACCAAGGCCGGCGCGTCCGCCGCCGGCAGACCCAACAAGCCGGCCAGCGTCAGCACCGGCAAGCCCTGCGCCATCCGGTCCAGCACCTCGCCGTTCAAAGGCTCGCGCATCAGCCAGTCCCGCGCCAGGCTTTCCGACAAGCGCCCTGCTTCCGCGCCCGCCGCCGTCGCCAAGGCCCGGCTCAAAGCCGCCTTCAGCGCCGGATGGCGCGGCGCCTCGCTCATCCGCGCCCACAGACAGAACGTGCGCGCCAAGCCGCCGTCGCCCAACTGCGGCGGCGCCGCCTGATCCAGCGGCCGCACCCGGCACTCCGGCGCGGCCAACACCGCCTGCGCCGCCGCGTGGCCGGCCGCCACCCACACGCCCAGGCCGGCATCAAAATACAGCGGCCGCCGCTGCGCCAGGTCCTGATAATAGGGATAGGGATGGGCGTGAGTCACCGCCGCCAGCGGGTCCAAAGGCCAGGCGCTCATGCCGCCTCCGTCAGGTAAAGCCGCCGCGTCAGCTCCACGCAGCGGACGCGCGAACTGGCCGCCCGCTCATGCGGCGCAAACGGCGCCGCCACCCCATCCAGCGCCGTCACCGCCCAGGCCAGGCGCTCGCGCCGGGCCGGGTCCAGAGCGGGCCGGCTTTGCCGCTCGGTCAGCGCGTCGATCAAGGACACCAGCGCCTCCTTCTGCGCAATCTCCCCCGGCAAGCCGGCGCGGGTGCACACCCCGTAGCCGCCGGCCAGGAAATCCCGCCACGCCGCCTCCCAATCCGGCTCCGCCTCGGCGGGCGGCAGTTCCAGCACCGCCAGCCCGGCGCGCCACTGCCGGCCGAAACAGGCGCGCAGGCACTCCGGATCCCCGTCCAAGGCCAGCGCCTGGCCCAGCCAGCACAACATGCCCTGCGGATACCAGGCCGACTCCGCGCTCAGCGCCGCCGCGCCCATACAGGACGCCGCCTCCCCGCTCAGCGTCAGCCGGTAGGACGGCCACGGCGCCGCGCCGGCCCGCTGCCAGGCGCGCAAGGTGTCCAGGCTCACGCCGCTGCGCGCCAGCAAGGCCGGCTCGCTCAGAAAATGGCTATGCAGATAGCCCAGCAAATCCTCCATTCCCGCTCTCCTTGTTCAAGCTTGACGATGGGTTTATCGTAGCCGGCGGCACCCGCCAAAGTTTCAGCCGAGGATGAACCATGCTTGCAGCCCCGCACGACCGCATACCCGACATCAGCCGCCTGGCCAGCCTGCTGGCCGACCCCGGCCGCGCGCTGATGCTGCTGCTGTTGCAAGACGGCCGCCTCTACCCGGCCAGCGATCTGGCCCAGGCCGCCGGCCTGTCGCCGCAAGCGGCCAGCAACCATCTGGCCAAGTTGCTGCACGGCCAGGCGGTGCGGGTGGAACAACGCGGCCGCCACCGCTATTACGGCCTGGCCAGTCCGGCCATCGCCCACGCGCTGGAAGCGCTGTCCGCCGCCGCCGGCGAAAACCGGAGCGCGGTGCGCCCCAAGGGCAATGCCGACATCCGCCTGGCGCGCAGCTGCTACGACCACCTCGCCGGCCGGCTGGGCATTGCCGTCGCCGACTTCCTGCAACAGCAGCAACTGCTGCAACGGCGCGAGGAGCGCGAGTTCGCGGTGACGCCGGCCGGCGCGGACTGGCTGGCGGCGCGGCTGGACATTCAACTGGCCGGCATCGCCCGCCCGCGCCGGCCCTTGGCGCGCGCCTGCCTGGACTGGAGCGAGCGCCGCGACCACATCGCCGGCAGCCTGGGCGCGGCCTTGTGCCAGGCCTTTTTACAACGCGGCCTGACCGAGCGCCGCAGCGACAGCCGCGCCTTGCGGATCACGCCGGCCGGTTACGCCTTCTTGAAACAGGAATGTGGAGTGGGCAGCGAGCAGTTGCGGGGGGATTAAAGCGGTTTGCGCGAGGGGGCGCGGCGGATGAGTCCTTGGGCAGTGTCGGCGGAGGATATCCTCCCACCCAAGCAAACCATCCGCCGTAGGGCGGAGCGCGGCGATACCGACGCGGAAACGCGATGGGACCGATGCTTGGATCTTGGCGGCGGGGCTTGGTGGGTATCGCCTATCGGCTCCACCCACCCTACAAATACCCCCGACCAAACCATCCGCCGTCGGGTGGGTGGAGCGCAGCGATACCCACCGCAAGACGCTTAGCGGTTGCGCAGGCGGATGCGGCGGAAGCGCGCTTCCAGGCTGAAGCGCCGTCCCAGCGCCAGGTAGATCTGGTGTTGGCTGTCTACATGGCGGTAGACCCGGACCCGGTCGGCGCCCAGCAGCATCATGATTTCCAGATAGTTGAAAAAGCCCATCCACTGGCCGCGTCCGGCGCGGTCGTCAAAATCGATGTCGCGCGCCACGCGGCTGAGCAGGCCTTTACCGACGTATTCCCGGTTGTCCTTCAGCCATTGCAACAGGTGAGCCGCGCATTCGCGGCCGTAGGCGTGGTCGGCGAGGAGATCCTTGCTGGGCGTGGGCATTTGCCAGTAATGCCGATAGGTGCGGCCGGGGCAGAAACGAACAAAGGGAAGCAGCGCTTCCTGCTGTTCCAGCGAGTGCAGTTTGTAGCGGCGGCGACGGGGGAAGTTTTGAGCGTGATGCATGGTGTTTCTCCTGCTGTGACACAAGATAAACCACCTGCCGGGGGAAGGCTGAGGTATTGGGCAGGCGCGTGGCAGGATTGGCGTACCGGACACTGTTAACCCGGTGAGTGCATAGCACTCTCCCACCATGCGCCTGCCGAATGGCACGACCATGGAAAAGCAGCTTGCGCAGGGGTCTGCGCAAGCAAGTTAACAGTGATTACGGGACGCCAATCCCGTGTGCCGCGTGTGGGCGGCAACGTGGGGATTGTTGCCGAGGGGGCGGTTGGGGTCAAGGTAGGGTGGTTGGTTTGCTTGAGCGTGGCTTACTTGTTGAGTGATCTGGTTTTGAATCCGCTGCGCGGATGATGGTTTTCATTGCCGGGGCTGCCCGGCAGGCAGGAAGGGGAATTTGCTCGGCCAAATTCCCTATCACTGAGCGAATCAAAGATTCGCACGTAGACACCCCAAAGGCCGCCCTGCAAGCCTGGCCTACGGCTTCCCGCCGGGTCCCGTCAGGCCCGAGGCGCGGCTGAACTCGCGATTTGCTAACGTCAAATCGCTCAAACAGGGCAGCCGCTTAAAACCTCGGGCCTGCCACCCGGCGGCAGGCTTGAAGGGACCAGGGGCGCGTCGGATACATGCTTTCTTTTAGGGAGCTAGGCTTATCCACAGACAAGAGCAATGGGGTCAAGTTATTCACAGAAATGACCCACTTCGCTAAACCACCTCTCTTATTCAAAAAAGACCACCTTGTGTAGCGCCCAAGTGTCCCCTCGGGGCGCGCCGGAGAAAAAGGGGTCTGCAAGGTTTTAAGCGGCTGCTTTGTTTGAGCGATTTGACGCTAGCAAATCGCGAGTTCAGCCGCGCCTTGCAGGCCCCTTTTTCTTCGGGGTTTCGCGTCCTGGGGGACGAGGGGGGCTGGAAGGGGGCGGCGGCCCGCCCCCTCCCCGTTCGCCGCGCGGAAAGCGGCACCTAAATCATCATCCGCGCAGCGGACTCAACAGAAAAGCCCTCACAAATCACAGCGCAATCAAAGGAGGACACATCTCTCCGTGAAAGCAGATTCAACAAAGCAACCCTCTCCAAATACAGAGCAATCTATCGAACACCCCCGCCTCCCCTGCTACACTAAACCCCCGCCATGACCCCGGCATCCCCGCCATGCACACCGCCCCCGCCCTCATCATCATCGACATGCAACAAGGCATGAGCCGCCCCGAAGCCGGCCCCCGCAACAACCCCCAGGCCGAAGCCAATATCGCCCAACTGCTGCACGCCTGGCGCCAGGCCGGCGCGCCGCTGGTCCACGTGCGCCACATCTCCCGCACCCCGGGATCGCCGTTCTGGCCCGGCCAGCCCGGCGTCGAATTCCAGCCGGCGCTGGCGCCGCTGGCCAGCGAACACGTGATGGAAAAGAACGTGCCGGACGCCTTCGCCCACAGCAGCCTGGAACGCTGGCTGCGCGTGCGCGGCATCGAACAACTGCTCATCGTCGGCGTCAGCACCAACAACTCGGTGGAAGCCACCGCCCGCAGCGCCGGCAACCTCGGCTTCCGCACCCTGGTGGCCGCCGACGCCTGCTTCGCCTTCGACAAGGCGGACTACGCCGGCACCCCGCGCAGCGCCGACGAGGTACACTCAATGGCGCTGGCCAATCTGGACGGAGAGTACGCCCGCGTCGTGCTGTGCGCCGACATGCTGCGGCAGCTGCAATAAACCCTGATCAGGAGCCCAACCATGCAATTCGCCTACACCATTCTCTATGTCTCCGACGTCGCCGCCTCGCTGGCCTTCTTTGAAAACGCCTTTGGCATGAAGCGCCGCTTCCTGGACGAATCCGGCGATTACGGCGAGCTGGACACCGGCGCCACCACGCTGGCTTTCGCCGCCCACCCGCTGGGCCGAATGAATCTGCCGGAAGGCTATGTGGCGGCGGACGCCTCGCCGCTGCCGCTGGGCATGGAGATCGCGCTGACGACCGACGACGTGGCCGCCGCCCACGCCCAGGCCTTGCGCCACGGCGGCGTTGAGCTGCAAGCGCCGTCGCTCAAGCCCTGGGGCCAGACGGTGTCCCATCTGCGTTGTCCGGATGGGCTGCTGCTGGAGCTATGCTCTCCGATCTAAAACGCCAGCCCAGCCCCAACAGCAGCACGACTCCGGCCAAGGCGGCCAGCGCCAGTTGCGGCCACGGCCCGGAGCCGCGCAGCGGGAACAAGACAAGCCCGGCGACGATCAGCGACGCGCACGCCGCCACGCCCTGGCGCGCCAGCCTTGACGGCAAGCCCTGACCCAGCCGGACGGCCAGCAGCGCGCCGGTCAAGCACACCCCGGCCAAGGCGGCCAAGGCCAGGCCGGGCAGACCCAGCCAGCGCGGCAGCGTCAGCAACAGCGCGGCGCTCAGCGCGCTGCCGGCCAGTTCCACCGCCAACGGGCCGCGGGTGTCGCCGCCGGCGTAGCAATAGCGCGCCAGCAGCGCGTTCCAGGCGCCGAACACGATGCCCGGCGCGTACAGCGCCAGCAGCAGCGGCAGGTCGCTCGCGGCCAAGCCGGCCGGCAGCAGCAGCGTCACCAGCGCCGGCGCGGCGCCGATCAGTCCGGCCGCCGCCGGCAGGGTCAGCAGGCCACAGGCGGCCAGGCCGCGGTCCAGCAGCCGCAGCCGGTCCGCGTCCTGCGCGCCGCTCATCTTGCTCAACAAAACCTGGTTCAAACTCATCAAGGCGATCAGCGGCAGATTGATCAGCTTGCGCGCCAGATTCAGCAGGGTAATCGTCCCCTCGCCCAGCAGCGAGGCGGCCAGGCGCTCCAACAAGCCCAGGCCCTGGCTGGCGGCCCCGCTGGCCAGCAGCGGCCACAGCCGCCGCCAGACCTGCCGGACATCGCCGCGGCCAGCGCGCAGCCAGGGCCGCCAGCCCAGCCGCCAGTTGCCGGGCAGCAGCGCCGCCGCCATCAACCCGCTGCCGGCCAGAAAGCATTGCGCCAGCGTCGCCGCCGCCGCGGCCGGCCCAGCCCAGTACAGATAGAGCGCCGCCGGCAGATTGAACAGCAGCGAGCCCAGCCCGGCCAGCAGGAAGCGGCCCTGCGCTTGCAACGGCGCCGCCAGCACCGCCTGGACCAGCAGGCCGGGCGCCAGCCAGGCCAGCCAGCGCAAAGCGGCGGCGGCCGATTCCGCGTGAGCGGCGCCGATGCCGGGGGCCAGCGCCCGCGTCAGCCACGGCGCGGCCAGGCTCAGCAGCGCCGCCAGACCCAGGCCCGCGGCCAGCCAGTGGCGCAGTTGACCGGCCAGCCAGGCGCCGCGCCGCGCCGGCGCCTGAGCTTGCCACAAGGGCAGCAGCGCGGCGGACAGCAAGCCGCCGGCCAGCAGGGTGCGCAAGGCTTCCGGCAGGAACATCGCCACCAGAAAGGCGTCGCTGCGGCCGCCGGCGCCCCAGGCGGCCACCAGCAGCCACTCGCGGGCGAAGCCGGCCAACAGGCCGGCCAGCGTGGCCAGGGTCAAGAGCGCGGCGGGACCGAACATGGACTCAGTGTCATTAGTGGAACAGGGTGAACAGCCCCTTGCCGCCCACCTTGTAGTTGAGATCGCGCGGCCGCTCGCCCATGGGCTTGGCCCCGCTGCCGCCGACGATCTTGTACGGCGCCACTTCCTTGCCCACCACGGTGTTGGCGGTGACCACCGCGCCGCGGCCGATGCGCGCGCCGTGGCCGATCAGCGCGCCGGTGGCGATCCAGGCGTAGTCGTCGATATAGACCGGCGCGGACACCGACCAGAATTCCGGCGCGCTCAGGTCGTGACTGCCGGCGATGATCTTGGCGTAGGAGGCGATGGCGACGTGATCGCCAATGATCAGCCCGGCGCGGGCGTCCAGCAGGCAGTGCCAGGCCACGCAGCTGTCCGCGCCTATCACCAGATTGTTGACGCCCAGCACCTCGGTGTTGCGCCACACGCTGGAGCCCTTGCCGATGCGCGCGCCGCCCAGGCGCAGCCAGGCCAGCCGCAGGTGGTGGGACGGCAGCTTGTTGATCAGGATGTTGTAGCCCTGCTCCCAGGCGCGCAGCCAGCGATCCTTGAAAGTGGCCCAGTTGAGGCCGTAACGCGGCACCAGCTGGGTGGGCACTTCGTCGCGCAAGAGCGCGTAGAAGCGGCTAGCCAAGGGGTGCGGGATGCGGCTTTCCATGTCGACGGAGACGATGGACACGCGCGGTTCCGCGGCGTCGCCCTCCTCGAAGGCCACGTTGTTGGCCAGCATCCAGTCGTAGGCGGCGGCCAGCTCCGCCGCCGGCGCGCCCAGACGCGCGGCGTAGCCGTCCAGCCGCTCGCGCAGCGCGCTGCTGTGGTAAATGCGGTGGCGCAGCGTCAGCGCCGGCGCGGCGGGAAGATCGGTGGGTTTCATCGCGGTTTCGCTTTCGGATCAACGGTTTTCGGGCCGGCGGGCGCGACGGCGCTCAATAGCGGATCGCCGCGGCCGGCCAGCCGGCGCGCCGCTTGCAGATTGACGCCCATCAGCAGCCAGAACAGGCCGATCAGCACCATGGTGAAGCTGTAGTAGTGGTCGAACAGGCCGGTGAGCAGCGCCGCCAGCAAGCCGGACAGGGTGCCGAGCCAGATCGCGCGCTCCGGGTCCAGCGCGGACAGCGGGCCGCGCGGCCGCGCCTCGCGCCACCAGGCGACGGTGACGGCGACGAAGAGCAGCATGCCGGGCGCGCCCAGCTTGTAAACGTAATTGAGCCAGAGGTTGGAGATGCCGAGCAGGCCGCTGTCCGGCGGCGGCGGATCCACTTTGAAGCCCAGGCCCAGCGGATAGGCGCGCATCGCGTCGGGGAAGCGGCGGTATTCGTCCATGCGGATTTCCGTACTGGCGTTGCTGGCGGAGAAGGTGGTGGCCAGGCGTTCCTGCAAGGGCGGATAGAACAAGACCAGGGCCAGGCCCAGCGCCGCGGCCAGGCCGATGATGCGGCCGGCGTGGGGGGGGCGCCGCCCCCTCAGCCACAGCAAGACCAGCGCCAGGCTGACGATGGCCCCGCGCGAAATGCTGAACAGCAGGCCGGCCGCGCCCAGCAGCGCCACCGTCAGGCCCAGCAAGCGCCGCCAGCCGCGCTGCGCCAGGCCGTAGAAGAAGGCCAGCGGCAGGAAGAGCGCCAGCGCGCCGCCGGTGAGATTGGGATGCACCCAGGGCGAGGCCATGCGGGTGTAGTTGGCGGAGAAGATGTCGCGCACCGCTTCCGGGTGGGCGTAGCGCAGTTTTTCCAGCACCGGGATGAAGCTGTTGGCGTCGCGGTCCTTGAGGAAATAGCCGATGGACAGCAGCAGCATGGCCAGTGTGCCCAGCAGCAGCGTCACGATCAGGCGGTCGCGGCTGCGTTCGTCCGGCAGCAGCAGCGGCGCCAGAAACAAGGCGGACAGATTCAGCAGCCAGCGCGCCCAGTTGACCGGGCCGTTGCCGTCGGCCTGCACCATCAGCTGGCCCGCCAGAAACGGCAGCAGGCTGAAGGCCATCAGCCACAGCAGCAGCTCTTCGGCGCGGCCGCGCGGCCATTGCAGGAGGCCGACGGCCAGCCGCGGCAGCGCCCCCAGCCAGGCCAGGCCCAGCAAGGCCTCGGACACGGTGACGCGCACGCCCAGTTGCACCGTGGCGTAAGGCGCCAGGGTGGCGGCGAGGCCGAACAGGGCCAGTCCCAGCAAGGGCGCGCGCAGCACGGCGACGCCGGCGCAGGCGGCGGCCAGCGCCAGCGCGGCGGCGGCCGGGCTGAGCAGGGCCAGCAGGCCGCCGAACAACAGCCCGCAGCTCAGGGCGAGCGCGCGATTCAGCGGCGTCATGCCAGCAGCCTGTCCAGCAGTTGATCCACGCGGCGGCGGTAGGCGTCCATATCGTAGCGGCGCGCCCAGGCGCGGTTGGCGTCGACATCGCCGTCCGGCCCGGCCGCGGCCAGCCGGTGCATCAAGGCTTGCAGCTCGCCGCCGTCGTTGGGGGCGAATCGCGCCGCTTGCGGTGGCGCGACCTCGTCCAGCGCGGAGCCGGTGGCCACCGCCACCGGCGTGCCTTGCGCCAGCGCCTCGATCACCGGCAGGCCGAAGCCTTCGGCGTAGGACGGCTGCCATAGCCGTTCCGCCCCCGCGTACACCGCGCTCAGCATGGCGTCGTCCAGATCGCTGAGCCAGATCAGGCCGTCCAGCCGCCGCAGCTCCGCCGGCAGGTCTTCCGGCCGCGCCACCAGCGCCAGCGCCGGCAGGTCCGGCTGGCGCTGACGCGCTTTCCGCCATTGCTCGACGAACCAGGGCATATTCTTGCGCGGCTCGCGCGCGCCCACCGCCAGCCAATAGCGCGCCGGCAAGCCGGCCGGCGGCTCCGCGGCCGGCCTCGCCGGCTGCGGCACCGCGTTGGGCAGCAGCGCCAGCTTGGCGCGCTGACGCGGAAACAGCCGCGCGGCGGCGTCGGCGGTGAATTGCGACGGCGTCCAGACCGCGTCGGCGCGTTGCAGGGAGCGCGCGGTGCCGGCCCAATCGATCACGCGATAGGCCAGCGCGCGCAGCAGGCTGACGTGGTAGTTGTCCAGGGTCAGCTGGAACACATCGTGCAACAGCATGGCGTAGCGCACGCCGCCGGGCGCGCGCCAGGGCGGCAGCCCGGTGTTGGCGGTGGCGATGTAAAGATCCAGCCGTCGGGCGCGGATGGCCTGCGGCAGAAAGCGGCATTCGAAATGCCAGCGCTCGCGCGGGCGATGCAGCCCGTCGGCCGGGCTGGGCCGCGCCGGGCATTCCGCCAGCCTCCGGTGGGGATGGTCGGCCGGGCAGGCGGTGAAACGCAGCACTTCCACGTTCGGCCGCGCCGCCAGCGCGGCCTCCAGCGCCAGCACTTGCCGCGCGATGCCGGAGCGCGGCGCGGCGGTCACCGGGCGGTAGTCAATTCCGATGCGCATGTCTCAGCTCCCGGTACAAGGTTTCCAGCTGGTCGGCGGCGATGGCCCAATCGTGCCGCCGCCGCACGAATTCGCGCCCGGCCGCGCCCAGGCTGGCCGCGCGCTCCGGCCGGCTCAGCAGCGCGGCCGCCGCCTCCGCCAATTGCTCGGCGTCGTCGCCGCGCAGGTATTCGCTGTCGGGACGCAGGTCCAGCCCGGACGCGCCCTGCGGCGTGCTCAGCAGCGGCAGGCCGGCGGCCAGCGCCTCCAGCACCTTGAGCTTGGAGCCGCCGCCCTGGCGCAGTCCGGCGATGAAGGCCGCGGCGCGCCGCTGCTGCGTCGGCAGTTCCGGCACGAAGCCCAGCCACTCCAGCCGCGCGTCCGGCCAGCGCCGCGCCCAATCCTCCGGCATCGCGTAGCCGCATATCGCCAGCCGCGCCCGCGGCAAGCGCCGCCACAGCCTAGGCATCACTTCCGCCGCCAGCCAGACGGCGGCGTCGCGGTTGGGCGGGTATTCGAAATTGCCGACGAAGAGCAGACGCTGGCTGGCGTAATCCGGGCGGACTTCGGCGAAGGCGTCGGCGTCCACGCCGTTGATCACCACGTCCACCAGCCGGCCGCTGTGCTGGGCCATCGCCGCGGCGTCCTCCCAGGTGACGGCGGCGACGCGCTCGGCGGCGTTCAGCGCCAGGGCCGCCCAACGCCGGTAACGCCAGCGGTCCCACCAGACGAAGGGCGCGCACCAGCGCGGCAGATGCTGATAGGTGGCCGCGCCCAGTTCGGACTCGACATTGTGCTCGGTCAGCAAAAAGGGCTGACGGCGGCGGTCCAGCGCTTCCAGGAAGGGCTGCAAGCCGTAGCTGTGCTCGATCTGCACCACGTCCCAGCGCTGGCGCAGCAGGCCGTCGAATGTGCGGCTCAGATCAGGCGACAGGCCGTTGACGCTGGCCAGCATCGGGTAGGGCCCCAAGGCCGCCGCCAATAGCGTCAGCGGGTGCTTCAGCGGCCGGCGCGGCAGCACGATCAGCCGTTCCACAATGCCTTCCAGCTGGCGGCGGCAGGCCTCGCTGGCCGGTTCCTTGCTCTGCACCAGCAAGGTGATGCGGTGGCCGCGCGCCGCCAAGGCGCGCAGCAGCTGGAACTGGCGCAGCTTGCCGCCGCTGGTGGTGGGCCAGGGCAGATACGGCAGGGTCCATAGAATGCGCAGCGGCGGACAGCCGCCAAGGGAAAGAGAGGCCGGCTTCATTCTCGCCACTCCAGGATTTGCAGCTGCGGCTTCACCACCACGCTCAGGCTGTCGCCGGCGGCGCTCAAGGCCGCGCTGCTTCCGCTCAAGGGCTGGCGCAGCGTGGCGCGGGCGACGCCGGGCAAGCGCGCCGCGCCGCCGTTCGCGCTCCAGAACATCCACAGGCGCGCGCCGTCCGGCTTGCGCCAGGCGATGCTGTACAAACCGTCCGGCGCGGCGTCCAGGCGCGGCGGCGGCGCCGGCTCCAGCCGCGGGCCGGTGATGGCGAGAAAGCGCGCCAGCGCCTTGTAGGCGGGCTTGGGCTTGCCGTTCAGATCCAGCAAGCCGTAACCGCGGTCGCGCGCGCTGGCGCGCTGGTCCAGATCGGACAGCGCGAACAGAAAGACGCGGTCGTAGTCCAGCGCGCTCATCAGCGCCAGCCGGCGCAGTAAATAATCCGCCTGGCCGTCGCGGCCGATGATGTCCTGCTCTTCCTTGGGGCCGGCGTAACTGGACCAGCCCCATTCGGTGGCCCAGATGCCCGGCGCCTTGACCTGGCGCAGCCGGGCGTTGATCTGCTGAGCGCGCAGCACGAAGTCCCGCGTTTTAGGATCATCGCCCTCAGGCTGCTGGCTGTAGGGGTGGTAGGCGACGATGGTTTTCAGATTCAGCGTGCCCTTCTTGCCCAGTTCCTCCAGCATCAGGCCGCCGCGCACCGGCATCTGGCTGTAATAAGCCATGCCGGCCATCACCACCGGCTTGCCCGGCGCCGCGGCACGCAGCGCTTCCGCGCTGGCCTGCAACAAACGGCCGTAACCTTCCGGGCTGGGCAGCGGCCGCCAGAAGCCGGGCAGGTTGGGTTCGTTCCACACCTGCCAGGCGTCCACCGCCGGATAGCGCTTGGCCAACATGGCCATGCGTTTGGCGAACACCTTGTCGTCCTTGGGCGGGTACTGGTCGCTGGAACCAAGCAGCGGCGGCACGCTGCTGGCGAAGGGCGCCGATCCCACCAGGTAGAACACCGATTTGAGCTTCTGCGCCTTCAGCGTGTCCACCAGCTGATCCAGCGGCGCGAACACGAACTGGTTTTCCTTGGGCTCGTGGCGGTCCCAATGCAGGTCCACCCGCACCCAGCTCAGGCCCAGCGATTTGAGCTGCTGCATCTGGCGCTGGTATTGCTCCGGCGTGAACCAGAGGAAGTGCGCGTTGACGCCGAGAAAGTCGCGCCACACCACCGGCCGGCCGGCGGTCAGCTCGGTGGTTTCGGCGCGCGGGCCGGCCGCGGCCAATGTCAGCGCCGCCGCCAGGACCAGCGTCCGCCACGCCGCGCCGCGCGCGCTAGCCATGCGCCCTCTCCCCCAGCGCGGTCTGGAACATGCGCAGAAACTGCGTCGCCACGCGCGGCCAGGCGCGTTCCCGCCCCAGGCTGCGCGCCTGTTCGCTGTGCAGACGCAAGCGCTCGGGCTGACGCAGCAGGCTGATCAGGGTCCGGGCCAGCGCCGCGCTGTCCCCGCGGGCATAGACCTCTCCATTGCCGAAGGAGGCCTCCTCGGCCAGCGCGCGCGCGTCGGAACAGACCACGCCGCGGCCGCAGGCCACGGCCCAGGAAAGCGCGCCGCTGGCGCCGCACATCCGGCCCAGCAAGGCCAGCTTCCACGATTCCCGATACGGCAGCACCATGGCGTGATGGGCCTGGATCAGGCCGGGGATGTCGGTGGCCGGCAGGTCCGGCCGCCATTCCAGCATGTCCCGGTGCAGCCCCAGCAGGATGGCTTGCTGGCGCAGGGATTCCAGATAAGAGCCGGAGCGGCCGAAGGCGACGTCCGGGGCCACGCCGCCCGCCAGGGTCAGCCGCACCCGGTCCCGGGTGTCCGGTTCTTGCTGCAGCAGGGCCAGCGCGTCCAGCACATCCTCTATGCCCTTGCCCTGGTAGATGTAGCCGAAGTACAGCAGCCGCAACGGCCCCTGCGGCGGCAAGGCCGGCAGCGGTTCGGCGGCGATTTCGCGATTGCCGTGCGCAATGTGGAACACCCGGCCGTCCGGCAAGCGCATCCGCCGGGCCAGGCCTTCCGCGCCGGTGGCCGTCAGCGTCACCAGCCGGGTCAAGCGCCGCGCCAGCCGCCGCTCGCGCGCCAGCGTCAGCGGGGCGGCCAGCAAGGCCGCGGCC
>NZ_JBMDJX010000036.1:0-39627 GCF_057809415.1 Chromobacterium sp. FG22
TTCAGGTCCTAGCGCCCGCAAGGGTGTGGAAGTTCGAGTCTTCTCTTGGGCACCAACAGTTTCAACGGCTCCGATGATGTTTATATCGTAGTCGAGCAGCAAAACAATTTAAGTTTATGCCCAGGTGGCGGAATTGGTAGACGCACTAGGTTCAGGTCCTAGCGCCCGCAAGGGTGTGGAAGTTCGAGTCTTCTCTTGGGCACCAATAAACCCCCGTTGATTTATGATCAACGGGGGTTTTGCATTTCCCCCCTTCTCAGCGCGAAGCCATCTCTTCGCCAGCGCGCGGATCCAGCGAGGCGAACATCAGGCTGGACAACATGGTCAAGGCGCCCATGATGGCGAAAGCCCAGGCGAAGTCGACCACGGTCAAGCGCACATGTCCCTGCAACAGACTCACCCCCTGCACGACGAAGGCCCCCACCGTCACCCCCAAGCCCGCCGCCAGCTGCTGCGCCACCCCGGAAAGACTGGTGGCATGACTCATGCCGGCCGGCTCAACCTCGGCAAAAGAGATCGCGTTCAGGCTGGTGAACTGCAAGGAGCGAAGACAGCCGCCCAGCACGAAGACCAGCAACATCCAGACATAGCTCGGCGCCTCGTAGAACAACGCGTACGCGGCAATGGAAAGACCCGCGAGCACGCTATTGGCCATCAAGACCCGGCGAAAACCGTAGCGCCGCAAGATGCGCATCACCAAGGTCTTCATGAAGATGGCGCCCACCGCAGTGGAACAGGTCAACAAGCCGGAGACAAAGGGATTGAGGCCCAGACCCAATTGCAGCATCAGCGGCAGCAAAAAAGGCGTGGCGCCAATGCCGACGCGGAACACGAAACCGCCCACCACGCCGGCATGAAAGGTCGACAGCCGCAGCAAGGACAAATCCAGCAAGGGATGAGCTGTGCGACGGTAATGCAGCAGATAAAGCCACAGCAAGCCCACGCCTGTCGCCGCCAGCACGACGGACCATTGCGCCGAGACCAAATGCTTGCCCTCGGAGGCCAGACCAAGCATCAGCAAGGACAGGCCCACGCCGCTCAGGGCAAAGCCCAGCCAGTCCAGCGGCGGCACGTGTTCGTCTTTCAAGTCTTCGATATGACGCCTTGCCAACACCCAGCCGAGCACACCGATCGGGATATTGATCAAGAATATCCAGCGCCAATGCAGATAGGTGCTGATGAAACCGCCCAAGGGCGGTCCAATCACCGGCCCCAGCAAGGCGGGCACCGTCAGATAGCTGAGCGCCCGCACCAAGTCCGCTTTCGCGGTGGTGCGCAGAATCACCAAGCGCCCCACCGGCACCATCATCGCTCCGCCTATGCCCTGCACAAAGCGCGCCAACACAAAGCCGCCCAATGTATTGCTGAGCGCGCACAATACGGAACCCGCGACGAAAACGGCGATGGCGGCGCGAAAAATACGCCGCGAGCCGAAACGGTCCGCCATCCAACCGCTGATAGGAATGAACACGGCCAGACTGACCAGATAAGACGTCAGCGCCAATTTCAAGCCAATTGGATCCACCAATAGATCGCGCGCGATCTCCGGCAAAGAGGTGGAAATCACGGTGGCGTCCATGTTCTCCATGAACAAGGCGGTGGCCACGATCAACGGGGTCACCATGCCGGCGGCGAGCTTGAGCTGCATGACGATCAAACTTCTGGAAATGGAAACAGCAGTGTAGCACCCGCCGCCGCCGGAACGACGGACCTGGGCCGCGCAAAAGATGTCGAAAGGTGAAGCGGACTCGCTCAAGCCTTCGGCAGGCAAAACAGACGCCGTCCCTCCCGCGCGCTCTTCTCCCCCAGCTCCAGCAAGGCCATCACCTGACACGCCTCCCGCGCCGTCACCGGGTTGGCGCCCAAGCCCCGCGCGGCAAGCGCCACCGCCCGGTAATAATCTCGATAATCGCCCGAAGGGGACGGCCAAGTTTCGCTGAGGGCTTCATCGTCCCGCTGACGGTACAAGATGCCGGGCGCAAGGTCCACGCCCCAGCCCGCCTCGCCGGGACGGCCGCCCCGCTTCAAGCACTCCTCCTGGCCGTCCAGGCCGAACTTGACGTAGCTGGCGAGCCCGCCGTGCAGACTAAAGCGCGGAGCGCCGCCGCTAACCAGGCAAGAGGCATGCAAGACTGCCTGACACTCCCCATATCCCAGCTGAACGTGAAAGTAATCCGTCGCCTGCGCGCCGACCCTTTGTTTGGACAAGCTCGCATAAATCGTCCGCGGCCAGCCCAGCAACTGCAGAACCTGATCCAGCAGATGCGGCCCCAGGTCGTACCACAGCCCCGCGCCCGGCTGGTCCTGTTCGCGCCAGCGCGCGCGCACCTGCGGCCGGTAACGATCGAAGTGGGACTCGAAATGGCTGAGCGGCCCCAACTCGCCGCTGGCCAGCAAGGCCTTGAGCGCCAGAAAGTCCGCGTCCCAGCGCCGATTGTGGAATACCGACAACAGCGGGCCGCCCGGCCGCTCCGCCATCAGGCACAGCTCCCTCGCCTCCGCCTGCGTCACCGTGAACGGCTTGTCCACCACCACGTGCTTGCCGGCCGTCAAGCTCGCGCGCGCCTGCGGATAATGCAATTGGTTGGGACTGGCGATAACGAGCATATCGATAGCCGGATCGGCCAAAGCCCGCTCCAAATCGGCCAGTACCGGCACTTGCGGCCAATCGGCCCGCACCGCGTCCGGCCGGCTGCTGACCACGGCCGCCAGCCGCAACTCGGGCACCGCGGCGATCAAGGGCGCGTGAAAAGTCTTGCCGGCGTAGCCGTAGCCCACCAAGGCGACATTCAATGGCTGCATTTTTTGCCTTCGGAAACCAGAATCCAACAGTCTACGCCCGCCGCGGGCATGAAAAAACCCGCCTTGCAGGCGGGTTTCCGTCGATGGGTCGAATCGGGCTTACAGACCGAAAGGATGACGCATCACGATGGTTTCTTCGCGGTCCGGACCCGTGGAGATAATGTCCACCGGCGCGCCGCATACTTCGGCGATGCGAGTCAGATAAGCCTGAGCGTTGGCCGGCAGGTCTTCCCAGCGCTTGGCGCCGAACGTGCTTTCGGTCCAGCCCGGCATGGTTTCATAAACCGGCACGCACTGGCTGACCGCGTCGGAACCAAACGGCAGGATGTCCACTTTCTCGCCGTCCAGGGTGTAGCCCACGCACAGCTTGATCTCTTCCAGGCCGTCCATCACGTCCAGTTTAGTCACGCACAGACCGGACACGCCGTTGATCTGGATAGAGCGCTTGAGCGCGGCGGCGTCGAACCAGCCACAGCGACGCGGACGGCCGGTCACCGAGCCGAACTCGTTGCCGCGCTTGGCCAGGAACATGCCGATCTCGTTTTCCTGCTCGGTCGGGAACGGACCGGAACCCACGCGGGTGGTGTAGCCCTTAACGATGCCCAGCACATAGTTGAGCATTTGCGGAGCCACGCCGGCGCCCGGCGCCGCGGCGCCGGCCACGCAGTTGGACGACGTCACGTACGGATAAGTGCCGTGGTCGATGTCCAGCAGCGTGCCTTGCGCGCCTTCGAACAGCAGCGGAATGCCCGCCTGGTTCATGTCGTACAGGGTGCGGGACACATCGGCCACCATGGGCTTGATGCGCTCGGCCAGTTTCAGGGTGTCGGCCAGGATGACGTCGAAACTCACCGGCTCGGCCTGGAACAGCTGGGTCAGCATGAAGTTGTAGTATTCGACGTTTTCCTTCAGCTTCTCGGCAAAGCGGGCGGTATCGAACAAGTCGATCACCTTCAAGGCGCGGCGCGCCACCTTGTCTTCATAGCAGGGGCCGATGCCGCGGCCGGTGGTGCCGATCTTGCCTGCGCCCTTGGCGGCTTCGCGCGCCTGGTCCAGAGCGACGTGGTAAGGCAGGATCAGCGGGCAGCCTTCGGAAATCTTCAGGCGGGCGGCGACATTCACGCCGGCGGTTTCCAGCTCGTCGATCTCTTTGAGCAAGGCTTCCGGAGACAACACCACGCCATTGCCGATGAAGCACTCGACATCGTCGCGCAGAATGCCGGACGGAATCAGGCGCAGCACAGTTTTCTTGCCGCCCACCACCAGAGTGTGGCCCGCGTTGTGGCCGCCCTGGAAGCGAACCACGGCACGCGCGTGGTCGGTCAGCCAGTCAACGATCTTGCCCTTGCCTTCATCACCCCACTGGGTACCGATCACGACAACGTTCTTGGACATTGGAAAAAACCTCTTCTTCAGTCAGATTCAAAAATCAGTTAAATGAAACCACATGCCAATCCGAGCCGTCCGAAGTCAGCTCGCGATCGCAATTCAAGGCCTGGGCGGACTCGCCCAGATAATCAATCACCACCATTTCGCCCGCTGCGCGCAGACGCGCCACTTCAGCCCGCGCCTGCGGCCAGTGCCTGGCGGCCAGGCGGATGCCCCTGACCGAGCCTTGCTCCGGCAGGATGCGGATCAGGTCGCGCAAATCCAGGCTGAAGCCGGTGGCCGGCCGGGCGCGGCCGAAACGACGACCCACATTGTCGTAGCGGCCGCCGCGCGCCAGCTCTTCGGCCCAGCCCTCAGCATAGGCGGCGAACAGCAGGCCGTTGTGATACTGCGTGCCGCGCAGTTCGGTCAGGTCGAAGCTCAGGGCCACCCGGCCCTCCAGCGCCTTGGCCACAGCGGACAGCTGCATCAGGCCAAGCTCCACCTCGGGCAAGGACGGCAAACGGGAACGCGCCCGGTCCAGCTCCTCGATCGGACCATAAAGCTCCGGCAAAGCCAGAAAAGCGCTGCGGTACGGTTCGGCCACATCGCGGACCAACTCGCGGATGCTGGCCACGTCCTTGCCCTGCAGCTTGGCGAACAACGCCCGGCTGGCCTCCGCCGACAAACCGGCGGCGGAAGCGATACCGCGATAAATCGCCATATGGCCGATGTCCAGCCGCAGACTGGACACGCCGGCGCGCTCCAAGGCGCCCAGCATCAACTCAATGATTTCCAGGTCGGCCTCGATGCCGGCGTAGCCGTACAGCTCCGCCCCCACTTGCAGCGGCTCGCGGGAGCCGGCCAGGCCGTCCGGCCGGGTATGCACCACGCTGCCGGCGTAGCACAGCCGAGTCACGCCGGTGCGCTCGCCGAGCAAGTGCGCGTCTATGCGCGACACTTGGGGCGTGATGTCGGCGCGCAAGCCCATTTGCCGGCCGGACAACTGATCGTCCAGCTTGAAGGTCTTGAGCTCGAGCGAAGCGTCTTCCTCGCTGACCAGCGAATCGATGTACTCGATCAGCGGCGGCAGCACCAACTCGTAGCCCGCCACGCGAAAGCCTTCCAGCATCGCCGCCTTAGCGGACTCCACCTGGCGCGCGGTGGCGGGCAGAATATCCGCGATGTATTCCGGTAACAGCCAATTACGCATGATTCTTTTCAACAGAATAAAAGGCGGGAAGCATCCCGCCTTGTTATCAGCAAACTGGCCAGGTCGCCCCGGCCAGTGTTCCATACTCGATTGTCTTGCGCGGCGTCTTCCGCCAGCCTTGGCCGCTTACTTGGCCTTGGCCGCTCCCGACTGCGGGTTCTTGAAGTACTTGAAGAACTCGCTGCTCGGCTCCAGCACCAGGACGTCGCTCTTGTTCTTGAACGACTCCTTGTACGCGTCCATGCTGCGCCAGAAAGCGTAGAAGTCCGGGTTCTTGCCGTAAGCCTCGGCGTAAATCGCCGCCGCCTTCGCGTCGCCCTTGCCCTTCAGCTCCTGAGCCTGACGATACGCTTCGGCCAGCACCACTTCACGCTGCTTGTCCGCTTCGGCGCGGATGCGTTCCGCATCCGCGGCGCCCTCGCTGCGCAACTGGCTGGCGACGGTGCGGCGCTCGGACTGCATGCGATCGAAGACCGAACTGCTTATTTTATCCGGAAAATCGACTCGTTTTAAGCGCACGTCGAGAATTTGTACGCCTATTTTACGCGCATCCGCGTCCGCGCGCTTGCGAACCGTATCCATCACCTGATCGCGCTTGCCGGAAATGACGTCGGCAACCATCTTTTGGCCGAATTCCGCGCGCAACCCGTCATTGATGGTCTGTTTCAAACGCGCCACAGCGGCGGCCTCGGAACCCACGCTCTTGTAAAACTGCTCAACGTCCACCACGCGCCATTTGACGAAGCTGTCCACCAACACGTTCTTTTTCTCGCGGGTGTTGAACAGTTCCGGCGCCTCGGCGTCGATGGTCTGCACGCGGCGGTCGAAGTAACGCACGTTCTGCAGCAGCGGCACCTTGAACTGAATGCCCGGCTCCTTAATGATGCGCACCACTTCGCCAAACTGGAAAACCAGCGCGTATTGGCGCTGATCCACGGTGAACAGCGACAGGCTGGCAACAAATAGCACACCGGCTATGGCAACTACAGTCGGAATCAGTCTATCCATTGCTTATCGCTCCGCCCCAAAAAAATCACGCCCGCGGGTCACGTCCCGCCCCCCTTTGGCATTGCCGGCCTGAGCGGCCGGCGCAGCCGGCTCCGTCTGCTGCGGAACCGCGCTGGCGGCGGGCGCCGCCGCGCCGGAAGCGCCCGGATTACTCTGCTGGATCAGCTTGTCCAAAGGCAGGTACAAGAGATTGTTGCCGCCCTTCTGGTCCACCACCACCTTGGTGGTGCTGCTCATGATCTGCTGCATCATGTCCAGATACAGACGATCGCGCATGACCTTGGGCGCTTTGTTGTATTCAGACAACACTTGCTTGAAGCGCGAAGCGTCGCCTTCCGCGCGGGAAACGACTTTCTGCTCGTAGGCTTCGGCCTCCTGCTGCAGGCGCGCGGCCAGGCCCTGGGCCTTGGGCAGCACCTCGTTGGCGTAAGCCAGGCCTTCGTTGCGCAGCTTGTCCTTGTCCTGACCGGCCTTCACCGCGTCGTCGAAGGCCGCCAGCACTTGCTCGGGCGGCTGCACCGCGTTGATGTTGACCTTGGCGATGCGCACGCCCAGCGAATAACGATCCAGCACTTCCTGAATCAGTTTCTGGGTTTCCACCGCGATCTGCGTCCGCCCTTCGTTCAACACGAAGTCGACCTTGTTGCGGCCCACCACTTCGCGAATCGCGGTTTCGGTCGCCTGCTTGACGATGTCCTTGGCGTCCCGCTCGCGCGAGGCGTTGTTGAACAGGAAGGCGCGCGCGTCCTTGATGTCGTACTGCACCGACAATTGGACGTCGATGATGTTCTGGTCCGAAGTCAGCATCAGCGACTCTTCCGCCACTCGTGTCTGGGCGGTGTTGCGGTAGCCCACTTCCACGCTGCGCACTTCGGTCAGGTTGACGATCTCCACCTTTTCAATCGGGAACGGCGCGTGCCATTGCAGGCCCGGCTCGGTCACCCGGTTGAAGCTGCCCAGGCGCAGCACCACGCCTTGCTCGCGCGCGTCCACCACGTAGAAACCGCTGGCCAGCCACAAGGCCGCCAATACGCCCACCACGGCGATGGCACCGCCCTTGAACGGCGGTTTGACGCCGGACGCGGGACTGCCGCCGGCGCCGCTGCCTTTGGCGCCCAGCAGCCGCGACAGCTTCTGATTTAGGTTGCGGAATACTTCATCGAGGTCCGGCGGCCCTTCATTGCCTCGGCGGCCTCGGTTAGGGTCATTCTGCGACATGCTCGTAATAGTCTTTATGGTTGTTTTGGGAAGGATGCACGCATTCGGCAATCGCCGCGCGCAAGAGTTCCAGGCCGGCCCCGGTCAGGGCCGAAACCCGCACCGAAACCGGACGACCCGCCGCGTCGCGCTCGATCTCCGGCTCCATCTCGCGCAGATCGCATTTGTTCCAGACCAGCAGCTGCGGAATGCCGTCCGCGCCGATCTCGGCCAACACCTTGTTGACCTCCTCGATCTGCACATCACGCATATCGCTGGAGCCATCCACCACGTGCAGCAGGAGATCCGCGCGCACGGTTTCCTCCAGTGTGGCGCGGAACGCCGCCACCAGGGTGTGCGGCAGATCGCGGATAAAGCCCACAGTATCCGAAATCACGATGGATGTCTGGTGATTGAGGAACAGCTTGCGGCTGGTGGTGTCCAGCGTGGCGAACAATTGGTCCGCCGCGTAGATGCGCGCCTTGGTCAGCGCGTTGAACAAGGTGGACTTGCCCGCGTTGGTGTAACCGACGATGGACACCGAGGCGATGCCGGCCCGGCCGCGCCCCTTGCGCTGGGTATTGCGCTGCTTTTGCACCTGGGCCAGCCGCTCTTTCAGCGCCTTGACGCGGATGCCGAGCAGCCGGCGGTCGGTTTCGAGCTGGGTTTCGCCGGGGCCGCGCAAGCCTATGCCGCCCTTCTGGCGCTCCAAGTGGGTCCAGCCCCGCACCAGGCGGGTGGACATGTGCGACAGCTGGGCCAGTTCGACTTGCAGCTTGCCTTCGTGACTACGCGCGCGCTGGGCGAAGATGTCCAGAATCAGGCTGTTGCGGTCGATGACGCGACACTGCAGCGCCCGCTCCAGATTACGCTCCTGGCCAGGCGCCAAAGCATGGTTGAATATCACTACATTGGCATCGGTGGCGCGCACCAGCAGGCCGATTTCCTCGACCTTGCCCTTGCCCGCGAACAGCGCGGCGTCCGGGCGCTGCCGCTTGCCCTGCACCACGCCCATCACCTCTACGCCGGCGCTCTTGACCAGCTCGGCGCACTCGGCGATGTTTTCCTGGTAATCGGCATCTCCAAAATCCAGACAGACCAGAACCGCCTGGTCGCCTAAGTCGGGACGATCAAACACTATTCGGAAACCATAGTTGGGGCGCAAAAGATAAAAGGCCGACAAGCCGCGCCGGTTTGGCGCGGCCGATCGGCCCGGTCACAAGCACAGCAACGCTTTAGGCGTCTTGCTGCTCCTGCTTTTGCACCGGGTGTTCATGGGGAAGATTGACCGGACGGGCGGGCACGACGGTGGAAATGGCGTGTTTGTACACCATCTGTGTCACCGTGTTTTTCAACAGCACCACGTACTGGTCAAAGGATTCTACCTGACCCTGAAGTTTAATACCGTTGACCAGGTAGATGGACACCGGCACATGTTCCTTACGCAGGATGTTCAGGAACGGGTCTTGTAACATTTGCCCTTTAGAGCTCATTCGTTATTCTCCGAATCGTTGATTGTTGTATTAACTGAACCTTACAGCCCGGTTGTCTGCTTATTATTAGCAGAAAACATCCCGGCGTACTATTTTTTACTGCTGCTGCCCTTGCCGCTCTTGCCGTAACGCACTTCTTTTTCGCGTCCGCGCATCTTGGACATCGGCTTGGGCTTGGCTCGGGACTTCTCCTTGCCGTCGTCGGTGTCGAACGGATTCTCCGAAGACTTGTACTGTACGCGCAGCGGCGTGCCCTGCAGCTTGAACACTTTCCGGAAGGTATGTTCCAGATAGCGGGTATAACTGTTCGGCACCGCATCCAGCGCATTGCCGTGCACCACGATGATGGGCGGGTTCTGGCCGCCTTGGTGCGCATAGCGCATTTTCGGGCGGATCAAACCGGAGCGCGGCGGCTGCTGCCGCTCCAGCGCCACTTGCAGCACCCGGGTCAGCTTGGGCGTGGCCAGCTTGGCCATGGCCGCCCGGTAGGCCTCGTCGATGGACTTGAACAAGTCTGCCACGCCGCGGCCTTCAATGGCGGAGATGTAATGGAACTTTGCAAAATCCAGGAAGTTCAGCTTGCGCGCGATCTCGCGACGCACCGTTTCCTTTTGCTCCCCGTCCAGGTTGTCCCATTTGTTCACCGCCACCACCAGCGCCCGGCCCGCTTCCAACGCGAAACCCGCGATGGTGGCGTCTTGCTCGGAAATATCCAGTTGAGCGTCCAGCACCAGCACCGCCACGTTGGCGTCTTCGATCGCCTTCATGGTCTTGATCACCGAGAACTTCTCAAGCATCTCGCTGACCTTGGCCCGGCGACGCACGCCCGCGGTGTCAATGATGGTGTAGGTATGGCCATCTCGCTCAAAATCAATATATATGCTGTCGCGAGTGGTGCCGGCCTGGTCGAAGGCGATGACGCGCTCCTCGCCCAGGATGGCGTTGACCAGGGTGGACTTGCCGACGTTGGGCCGGCCGATCACCGCGAACTTGGGATGGCGCGAGGCTTCTTCTTCCACTTCTTCCGGGAAGTCCGCCAGCACCAGTTCCATCAATTCGCGCACGCCGTCGCCATGGGCGGCGGAGATTACCAGCGGCTCGCCCAGCGCGAGTTCGTGGAACTCGGCGCCGGCGATGGCGTGCCGCATGCCTTCCGCCTTGTTGACGGCGAGGAAGACCGGACGCTGCAGCTGGCGCAGACGGTTGGCGATGATTTTGTCTTGCGGCGTCAGGCCGTTGCGACCGTCCACCAGGAACACCACGGCATCGGCTTCGTCCACGGCCTGCAGCGTCTGCTTGGCCATTTCGAACAGAATGCCTTCGTCCACCACCGGCTCGAAACCGCCGGTATCGACCACAAGATACGGCTTTTCGCCCACGCGGCCATGGCCATAGTGGCGATCGCGCGTCAGGCCGGGCTGGTCGGCGACCAGGGCGTCGCGGCTGCGGGTCAGCCGGTTGAATAAGGTCGACTTGCCCACATTGGGGCGGCCGACCAGAGCTACGGTAGGTTTCATGAGTACTGCTTTATTATCCCAAAGTCAGCATCGCCAGACGGCCGTCCTTGCCTTGCATCAAGGCGGACGAACCCAGCGACACCGGTTGATTGGTCAGGGCGGGCCCGACCTTGACTCGGCCCACGATGCTGCCGCTCTCATTGGATAGCAGATGGGCGTAACCTTCGCCATCTCCCACCAGCACAAAGCGGCCCAACAGAGCGGGGCCGGTGACGTCCCGATATTTCAGGTCGTCGGTTTTCCAAATATTGCGGCCGGTGCCGCGATCAAACGCCCAGACCGAACCGTCTTCCGCGCTGACGTAGACATTGCGGCCGTCCACGGCCAGGCCGCGGCTGGACGAGATTTCGCGCGCCCACAACAGATTGCCGGAACGCGCTTCGAAGCAGGCCACGCGCCCCTGATAGGCGACCGCGCACACCTGACCGGCGTCGAAGACCGGCCGCGAAGTCACGTCGGTCATCCGTTCCAGTTCGGTGGCGCCGCGGGGGTTGGCCACCGCGCCCTGCCACAAAGCGTTGCCGGTTTGCGGGTTGACGATGTCCAGGCGGCCACCGGCCTGCCCCACCATCACCGCCTCCTTGCCCACCGCCTGCATCGAGCCGTTGTTGCGCACGGTCAGCTGCGGCAGCACATTGCCGCTGGACCACAGCTGCTTGCCGCCTTCGCTCAGAGAGAAGCCGGTCAGGCGCGCGTCGTTGGTGCGCACCAGCACCATATCGCCGGCCACTTGCGGCGCCTCCAGCATCAGGCTGGTCAGCGGCTGCTGCCACAGCACTTTGCCGCTGGCGCGTTCCACCGCCAGCAACTTGGCGTCCTGGGTGCCCACCAGCACCATGTCGCCGGCCACGGCGACGCCGGCGCTCAGCTTGCGCTTCAGATCCACGTCCGCGCTGACGCGGCCGCTGAGGGCGTCGATGCTGCGCACGCGGCCGTCGGCGTCGGCGCTCACCACCAGGCCGTTGGCGTAGACCGGCAGGAAGCCGGCGGCCGGCGCGGCCTGTCCCGCCGTCCATTTGACCTCCAGCCCTTGCAAGGGCTTGATCGCGACGAGCGGGGTGGGCTTGAACTGGGTATTGCTTTCAAACCAGCTGGCGCAGCCGGCCAGCAAGGAGGAGGACAGCACAGCGGTCAGCAACAATTGGCGGCGCATGCGATCAGCCTCCCAGCGCGTCGAGTTTGGTCTGGATGAACTGGCGATTCGGGGAATCGCCCACCAGTTTGGCCAAAGCGGATTTATAGGCGTCGCGCGCGGCGGCGGCGTCGCCCTTGGCGACCAGCACGTCGCCCTTCAAATCCAGGAACAGCGCGTCGAAGCCGGCCGGATGCGCCTTGTTCAGTTCGGCGATCGCCGCATCGTAGGTTTTCTGGTCCAGCAACAGGGAGGCCAGACGCAGGCGGGCGATGGCGCTTACCGATTCGTCCTTGCTATTGGCCAGCACCCATTCCAGCTGGCTCTTGGCCAGCGCGAGCTCGTTCTTGTCGAAGGCGGCCTTGGCCAGAATCAGCGAGCCGCGGGTGGCGTAGGCCGAAGAGCCGAAGTCGTTCTGCAACAGCGTCACTGCGGACTTCAGCTTGGCGATGTCCTTGGACGCCACCGCCGCGTCGATGTTCTCGTAAGCGGCCGCGGCTTTCTGCGCCTGCTGCTCCTGGTAATAGCGGTAGCCCTTGAAACCCAGATAGGCAATGGCGGACGCCGCCAGCACGCCGGCGATCAGCTTGCCCCACTGCTGCCAGAAGGCTTTGATCGAATCAATCTGTTCCTGTTCCTGCAAGTCGAACGCCATTGCGCCCCTCTCCCTTAAGCTTTCAGTGAGATCAGCGTGGCGGCCACCGCTTCCGCCGCCACAGTGTGTTGGTCCATCTCGGCGCGCAGCGCCTTGATCACCGCCTGACCCGTTTTTATTTCATCTTCGCCGACGATGACGGCGAACTGCGCGCCGCAGCCGTCGGCTTTTTTCATTTGCGACTTGAAGCTGCCTTCGCCCAAGTGCTGCACCACCGACAGGCCGGCGGCGCGCAAAGTCTGCGCCAGCTTCATCGCGTACAGCCCCGCGCCTTCGCCCTGGTTCACCAGGTAGACGTCGACGCTGCGTTGCGCCGGCAAGAGCTGCTTATCCTGCAACAGCAGCACCACGCGCTCCAGGCCCATGCCGAAGCCGATGCCGGCCGCGGGCTTGCCGCCCAGTTGCTCGATCAGGCCGTCATAGCGGCCGCCGGCGCAAATCGTGCCTTGGGCGCCCAGCTCGCTGGTCACCCATTCGAACACCGACTGGTTGTAGTAGTCGAGCCCGCGCACCAGACGCGGATTCTCCACGAAGTCGACGCCCAGCTCGCGGATCATCGCCTTCCAGCCTTCGTAATGCGCGCGGGACGCCTCGCCCAGGTAGTCGGACAGCTTGGGCGCTTCGTCGGCCATCTGCTGCAGCGCCGGGTTCTTGGTGTCCAGCACCCGCAGCGGATTGCTGTACATCCGGCGCTTGCCGTCTTCGTCCAGGATGTCCACATGCCGTTCCAGATAGGCGATCAGCGCCTGACGGTGCGCGGCGCGCTCTTCCTGGTTGCCCAGAGAATTGATTTCCAGGCGCACATACTGGGACAGGCCCAGGCGACGCCACAGATCGGCAGTCATCGCGATGATTTCGGCGTCGATATCCGGGCCGGCGAAGCCCAGCGCTTCCACGCCCATCTGGTGGAACTGACGATAGCGGCCCTTCTGCGGACGCTCATGGCGGAACATCGGCCCCATGTACCACAGTTTCTGGGTGGCATTGTACAGAAGGTTGTGCTCGACCACCGCGCGCAGGGTGCCGGCGGTGCCTTCGGGCCGCAGCGTCAGGCTGTCGCCGTTCAGGCTGTCGATGAAGGTGTACATCTCCTTCTCCACCACGTCGGTGACTTCGCCGATGGCGCGGACGAACAGCGGCGTGGTTTCGACGATGGGGGTGCGGATATTCTGATAGCCGTAGTCGGCCAGCAGTTCGCGCAGCTTGCCTTCAAAGAACTCCCACTGATAGGACTCGGCCGGCAGCACGTCATTCATGCCTTTGACCGCTTGATATTTTTGAGCCATTGCTTGTTTTCTTGTGTATCGCTTGAATCAGTGCCCGGTCATTGCGCCAAACGCGCTCAAACGCCTACCGGACGAATCGGAATGGTGCGGCTCCCGCCCTCGCGGCGCTTGGCGCCGCCTTCGCCGTAACGGCTTTGCACATAGCGATCAACCAAGGCCGTGAATTCGGAGGCGATGTTGTCGCCCTTGAGGGTAACATCCTTTTGACCGTCGACGTAAACCGGCGCCACCGGCACTTCGCCGGTGCCGGGCAGCGAGATGCCGATATCGGCCAGCTTGCTCTCCCCCGGGCCGTTGACCACACAGCCCATCACCGCCACCTTCATGTCTTCCACGCCCGGGTATTGCAAACGCCATACCGGCATCTGCGTGCGCAGATACGTCTGAATCTGATCCGCCAGCTCCTGGAAGAAGGTGCTGGTGGTGCGGCCGCAGCCCGGACAAGCGGTCACCAGCGGGGTAAAGCTGCGCAGGCCCATGGTCTGCAGCAACTCCTGCGCCACCACCACTTCCTTGGTGCGCGCCTCGCCCGGCTGCGGCGTCAGCGAGATGCGGATGGTGTCGCCTATGCCCTGCTGCAGCAAGATCGCCAACGCGGCACTGGAGGCGACGATGCCCTTGGAGCCCATGCCGGCCTCGGTCAGGCCCAGGTGCAGCGGGAAATCGCAGCGGCTGCCCAGATCTCGGTACACGGTGATCAGGTCCTGCACATTGCTGACCTTGCAGGACAGCAGGATCTGCTCGGCCGGCAGCCCCAATTCCATCGCCTTGTCGGCGGACTCCAGCGCGGAAACGATCAAGGCTTCGCGCATCAGCCGCTCCAAGGGCAGCGGCTGGGCGACGCGGTTGTTGGCGTCCATCATTCTGGCCAGCAAAGCCTGATCCAGGCTGCCCCAGTTGACGCCGATGCGCACCGGCTTGCCGTATTCGATGGCGGTGCGGATCATGAAGGCGAATTTGTCGTCGCCCTTGGCGCCCTTGCCCACATTGCCCGGATTGATCCGGTATTTGGCCAGCGCGCGCGCGCAATCGGGATATTCCTTCAGCAGGCGATCGCCGTTGAAATGGAAATCGCCGACCAAGGGAACGGCACAGCCGGCATCGTCCAGCCGTTGGCGGATTTCCGCCACCTTGGCCGCCGCCTCCGGCGAGTTGACGGTGATGCGCACCAGCTCCGAGCCGGCTTCCGCCAGCTCCAGCACTTGCCGCACCGTGGCCGCCGCGTCCGCGGTATCGGTGTTGGTCATGGACTGCACCACCACCGGAGCGTCCGATCCTACAATGACATGCCCCACCCTAGCCTGCAGGGTGGGGCGTCGCGCGATGTTCACGCTATCCATTCGCTACCTTGAATTACTTGAGTTCCAGCTTTGCCGTGGTGCCGCGGATCTTGTCCGTGAGGTCCACCGCTTGGCCATTGAAATTCACCGCCACTTGCGAGGCGTTGCCGATCACCAGTTTGAACGGCGGCGTGCCGACCGCTTCCTGGGTGCTGCCCGGCTGCAAGGTCTGGAACACCAGCTTCTTGCCGGTGGCGTCCACCACCGACACCCAGGCTTCCGCCTCCTTGACCGTCAACACCAGCTTGCCGCTGGCCGCCGCCACGGCGGCGCTGGCCTGCGGTTTGGCGAGCGGCGGCACCGACAGGACCGGGGCGCTGGCCACGCTGGCCACGCTGGCCGCCCTGACCGGCTGCGGCGCGGAGGCCGGAGCGGGCGCAGGAGCGACAGCCGGCGCCGAGGCGGGCGTCTCCGCGACGAAGGCGGCGGGAGCGGAAGCCTCGCCCGTCGGCGCCGAAGACAGTTCGGTCGCCATGGCTGCGGACGCGTCCGCGGCCGCCCGGCCTTCGCCGCCACGGCTGCTGGCCAGCCACGCCACGCCGCCGCCCAGCGCCGCCACCACCAGCAAGCCTACGATCCATTTGCCGGAAGATCCGCCCTCGTCCGACGCAGGCGTCTCGCCGGAATGCCCGGGCGCCTCGTGCGCGCCGTCGCGCACCAGATTGGCCACGTCGTTGACCGCGGAAGGAAACTGCCTGTCCAGCGCATGCATCAACGGTTCGGGGTCAATCTGCAAAAAGCGGGCGTAATTACGGACAAAGCCGCGCACGAAGGTCGCGCCCGGCAAGATTGTGAAATCGTCGCGTTCTATCGCCTCCAGCTGCCGCATCGACAGTTTCAGCCTATCCGCGACTTCCCCCAAGCCCATGCCTGCCGCCTCTCGGGCGGCTTTCAGCCGGGCGCCGACGCTGGAACCCGTCGGTTGTCCCTGTTGTTCGAATTGTTGCTCCATCCTCAGCTTCCACTCAACAGCAGTTGTGTTTCTTTGGAATCCGGATAGCGGTTCTTGAGCGCGACGGAACATTCGCTCTCCAACGCCCTGTTGCCGCTTTTGCGCCCGATCTGCACGCCAAGCCACAGGTCGTCGGCTTGCAGCGCCGCGCCCTTGCCCATCCGTTCGAAATAGAAAGCAGCCAATTTGGCATTACCCAGCCCAAGATGCAACTGTGCTAATTCCCGCAACGCGGGCGCGAAATTGGGCGCGGCGCGCAGCGCCGCCAGCAAGTAATCATTGGCCTGCTCTTGATTGCCGGCCTTGGCGCTGCAATGCCCCAGGTTCAAATAAGCCGTCTGAGGCGAATCATACAGCGGGTTGGCCAGCGCTTTCTGAAAATAGGACAAAGAATCCTGCAGCCGGTTTCGGTCGCACAGAAACAAACCGTAATTATTGTTCGCTTCCGGGTTGTTTGGATCCAGTTGCAGGGCTTTGCGGTAATTGGCTTCGGCGGGCCCTTCTTCGCGCAGCTGGGTCAAAACATAGGCTCGGGACACATAGGCCGGGACATAGGCCGGGTCCGCGGCGACGGCCAAATCCGCCGTTTCCAGCGCCACTTTGTAGTTGCCGATCTTGGCGTATTCGATCGCCAGCTGGCTGCGTATCGTCGCCAGCTCGCGCGACGTTTCGGGATCGGCGGCAAATGCGGTTGAACTCACAGCCATCCATAAGCAGGCCATCAACCCCATTTGCCGTATCGTCATTGCTTATTGTCCTCTACGAGCTGCATCCATTTGGCTTGACGGCGGGTTTTGTCCATCACCTGGCCGGCCAGCTGGCCACAGGCGGCGTCGATGTCGTCGCCGCGCGTTTTCCGCACCGTCACCACGTAACCGCGCTCCTGCAGAATTTCGCGGAACGCTCGAATCGCATTATTGCTGGAACGCTCGTAACCCGAGTTCGGGAACGGATTGAACGGTATCAGATTGAACTTGCACGGCACGTCCCGCACCAGTTCCAGCAGTTGGCGAGCATGTTCCGGCCTATCGTTGACACCGTCAAGCATCACGTACTCGAAAGTGATGAAGTCGCGCGGCGCCTTTTCCAGATAGCGCTGACAGGCCGCCATCAGCTGCGCCAGCGGGTATTTCTTGTTTATAGGCACAATCACGTCGCGAATGGCGTCATTGGGCGCGTGCAGCGACACCGCCAGCGCCACCGGGCATTCTTCGCGCAGCCTGTCCATCTGCGGCACCAGGCCGGAAGTGGACAGGGTCACGCGTCTGCGGGACAGGCCGTAGCCGTGGTCATCCAGCATGATCTGCATCGCGCTGACCACATTGTCGAAGTTGGCCAGCGGCTCGCCCATGCCCATCATTACCACATTGGACACCACGCGTTCGTTCTTGGGCGTGACGCCCATCGCCTTATTGGCCCACCACAGCTGACCGATGATTTCCGCGGTGGACAAATTGCGGTTGAAGCCTTGGCGGCCGGTGGAGCAGAACGTGCACTCCAGCGCACAGCCTACCTGGGATGACACGCACAAGGTGCCGCGTTCATCCTCGGGGATGAAGACGGTTTCGACGCCGTTGCCGGTGCCTACGTCGAGCAGCCACTTGCGGGTGCCATCACTGGACGCCTGCCCGGTCATCAGCGAGGGGACCTTCACTTCGGCGCGCTCATGCAGCTTGGCGCGCAGGCTCTTGGCCAGATCGGTCATCGCGTCGAAGTCGGCTTCCGCCATCTGGTGCATCCAGCGCATCACTTGCTTGGCGCGAAACGGTTTCTCGCCCATTTCGGCGAAATGCCGGGTCAGCTGGTCCAGATTGAAGTCGAGCAGGTTGGTTTTCATGCATTCCTCGGGATAAAGCAAAGGCGGTGTGGACGACCGCCTTTTAGACGGAGCCCGTCCATGACGACGGGCTCCGCAAACAACGGAGTACTCTTTAGAGATTAGCGGGCGCTGATCTCGGATGCAGCAAAGAAATAAGCCACTTCGATCGCGGCGTTTTCCGCGCTGTCGGAACCATGAACGGCGTTGGCGTCGATGGAGTCGGCGAAATCGGCGCGGATGGTGCCGGCTTCAGCCTTCTTCGGATCGGTCGCGCCCATCAGTTCGCGGTTTTTCAGCACGGCGTTCTCGCCTTCCAGCGCCTGGATCATCACCGGGCCGGACACCATGAAGTCAACCAGGTCCTTGAAGAACGGACGTTCTTTGTGCACGGCGTAGAAGCCTTCGGCTTCGGCGCGGGACAGTTGCTTCATCTTGGCGGCCACGATTTTCAGGCCGGCGGATTCGAAACGATCGTAGATTTTGCCGATGACGTTTTTACCAACGGCGTCCGGCTTAACGATGGACAAGGTGCGTTCAATTGCCATATAAATTCTCCCAAACATCAAGACAAGTGGCTAAACTTGAGTATTATGCAGCCACTCGGGTTACCCAATTTTGACGAACCCGATATTTTAGCAGTGTTTTCAACCATGTGCTGCACATTTCTCAAGTCTCACGGACCATGCGCGAACAAAATCAACAAGACCCCGACAAGACCGGCGGCGAGGCCGAACTCAACAGCAAACTGAAAAAGCGTTTGCTGATCGCCGGCGGCCTGGTCGCCGTGGCGCTGGCCGCCATTCCGCTGACCGACAGTTTCAACAAACCCAAGGTGGAAATGACCGCCAGCAGCCAGAGCCCCAGCTCCGGCAAGATCATCAAGCCCGCCTCCGCCCCGGCGGAAGCGCCGCCGGCGCCCGCGCCCGCCAGCGCGCCGACGGCGGAAAGCAGCGCGCCCGCGACGGAGCCCGCCGGCGCGCCGCAAGCGCCCAGCGTAGCCAGCCCGGCCAGCCCGGACCTGGACAAGACTCCGGCCGTGGTCAACAACCGCCCGCCGGTCCATGCCGCCGCGCCGGCACCGGCGCACGAGCGCGCGGCGGCGAAAGCGCCTCCCGCGCCAAGCGCCGCAGCGGCTCCGCCGCAGACGGCAGCCGCCAAAGCCGCGCCGGCCGAAGCCGTCAAAGCCGCCCCGCCCGCCGCCGCCATCGCGGCGGACAAGCCCGTCGCGCCGGTCAAGGAGGCCCCGGTCAAGGCCAAGCCGGCCGGCAGCTCCATCGGTTATCAAGTCCAGCTGGGCCTGTTCTCCAGCATCGGCAACGCCGAAAAGCTGGTGAAAGAGCTGAAACAGCACGGCATCCCGGCCCACACCGTCACCCGCGTGCAGGTCGGCCCGTTCAAGAGCCGCGCCGAAGCCGACGAAACCATGGAGAAGTTGCGCGGCCTGGGTTATGCGCCCTTGCTGGCGCCCGCCGGACAATAAGACGAAATAAAAAAAGCCCTCTCCGCAATGCGGAGAGGGCAAGCTCTGAACTCACTCAAACAATCGGAACAGAACGCACCGCCGCGCGCGGCGCGGCCCAAGCCGCGAAGACCGGCCAGCGGCCCTCCGCCCCATCCCTTTTGTCAGCGCATTCTCGCCGCCCGCCCCCAAAGACTCAAACAATCTCAAAGCAGGCTCAAGCCGCGCCCCCATGTGAAAAACCCTCTTCGCCGGCGAAGAGGGTTGATGCGTCCAGTCCTTTCCGGCCGTCAACTCCAGTCCAGAATCACCTTGCCGCTCTGGCCGGACAACATGGCGTCAAAGCCCTGCTGGAACTCCGCCACCGGGAAGTGGTGGGTGATGATGGGGGTGATGTCCAGACCGGACTGGATCAGGGCCACCATCTTGTACCAGGTCTCGAACATTTCGCGGCCGTAGATGCCCTTGATTTCCAGGCCCTTGAAGATGACGTGGTTCCAATCGATGGCGGTGTCGGCCGGGGGAATCCCCAGCAAGGCCACTTTGCCGCCGTGGTTCATGGTGTCCAGCATCTGACGGAAGGCCTGCGGATTGCCGGACATTTCCAGGCCGACGTCGAAGCCCTCGCTCATGTGCAATTCGGCCATCACTTGCTTGAGGTCCTGCTTGGCCACGTTCACCGCGCGGGTCGCGCCCATTTTGCGCGCCAGTTCCAAGCGGTATTCGTTGACGTCGGTGATCACCACGTGGCGCGCGCCGACATGGCGCGCAATCGCCACCGCCATGATGCCGATCGGACCCGCGCCGGTGATCAACACGTCCTCGCCCACCAGATTGAAGCTGAGCGCGGTGTGCACCGCATTGCCGAAGGGGTCGAAGATGGACGCCAGATCGTCGGAAATGTCGTCCGGAATCGGGAAGGCGTTGAAGGCCGGAATCACCAGATACTCGGCGAACGCGCCCTCGCGATTGACGCCCACGCCGAAGGTGTTGCGGCACAGGTGGCGGCGGCCGGCGCGACAGTTGCGGCAATGGCCACAGGTGATGTGTCCTTCGCCCGACACGCGCTGGCCAATGCTGAAGCCCTGCACTTCCGAGCCGATGTCCTCGATCACGCCGACGTATTCATGGCCGACGTGCATCGGCACCGGGATGGTTTTTTGCGCCCAGTCGTCCCAGTTCCAGATATGAATGTCCGTTCCGCAGATCGCGGTCTTGCGAATACGGATCAATAGATCGTTGTGGCCGATTTCCGGCTTGGCCACATCGGTCATCCACAGGCCGCGCTCGGCCTTCAGTTTGGATAATGCTTTCATTGCTGTTCCTATCCGCCGCGGCGCCCTCTTGGGCGCGCGGCGCTACGCCTCAGATCACGCCGAGCTCGCGGCCCACTTTGATGAAAGCCGCCACCGCCAGCCTAACCTGTTCTTCGCTGTGGCGCGCCGACATCTGGGTGCGGATGCGCGCCTTGCCCTTGGGCACCACCGGGAAGGAGAAGCCGATCACGTACACGCCCTCTTCCAACAGCTTGGCCGCCATCTCGCCCGCCAGCCGCGCATCGCCCAGCATCACCGGCACGATGGGATGCTGACCCGGCACCAGGGTGAAGCCGGCCGCGCTCATTTCCTGGCGGAACACTTCGGCGTTGCGGCGCACCTTGGCGCGGAGCTCCGCGCCTTCCCCGCCCTTGAGGATGTTCAGCACTTCCAGGCTGGCGGCGGCGATGGCCGGAGCCAGGGTGTTGGAGAACAGATACGGACGCGAACGCTGACGCAGCAGATCGATGACGGCTTTGCGGCCGGACACATAGCCGCCGGACGCGCCGCCCAGGGCCTTGCCCAGGGTGCCGGTGTAGATGTCGATGCGATCGGCCACGCCGCACAGCTCCGGCGTGCCGGCGCCGCTGTCGCCGATGAAGCCGACGGCGTGGGAATCGTCCACCATCACCAGCGCGCCGTGGCGTTCGGCCACTTCGCACAGGGTTTTCAGATCGGCGATGATGCCGTCCATGGAGAACACGCCGTCGGTGACGATCAGCTTGAAGCGCGCGCCGGCCTGCTCGGCGGCGACCAGCTGCGCCTCCAGATCGGCCATGTCGTTGTTCTTGTAACGGAAGCGCTTGGCCTTGGACAGGCGCACGCCGTCGATGATGGACGCGTGATTGAGCTCATCGGAAATCACCGCGTCTTCTTCGCCCAGCAGGGTTTCGAACACGCCGCCGTTGGCGTCGAAGCAGCTGGAATACAGAATGGTGTCGTCGGTGCCCAGAAAGCCGGAAATCGCCTGCTCCAGGTCCTTGTGCACTTGCTGGGTGCCGCAGATGAAGCGGACCGAGGCGCAGCCGTAGCCGAAGTCGTCCATGCCCTTCTTCGCCGCCTCGATCAGGCGCGGGTCGTCGGCCAGGCCCAGGTAGTTGTTGGCGCAGAAATTCAGCACATTGCTGCCGTTGCTCAAGGCGATGTCCGCGCGCTGCGGCGTGGCGATCACGCGCTCGGGCTTTTCAAAACCGTCGGCGCGAATCTGCGCCAGCGTGGCTTCTAGGTGGGCTAAGTAGGTTCGGTTCATGACTGTCCTTGTCCAGGGATGACAAAAGAATCACCATTGCGCCGCCGGATCCGCGGCGACTCAAAAACTGGCACCATTCTAGCCCAGCCATTTCACAGCCATCAGTGACAGTTCAATGCGTTTTTCCAAGATACTGTAACCTTGATAAATTAATACGAACCAACACTGTCACCATAAAATACCGCACGACAACTATCGTCACTTCAAATATTTGGCGATGATTTTTTCCAGCTTCCCGCTTTCGCGCAATTGCTGAAACGCCCTGCTCAGCCTCAGCGCGGTCGCATCCGACATTTTCGGACTGCAGGCCAGATAAATACTGGTGGTTTGCACCTGCAAGGCCTCGCGGATGCTGTCCGTCGGCGTGCCCACCTGTTTGATGGTGTAGTTGGCCACCACGTCATGCACCGCCCAGATGTCCGCCACGCCCGCCGCCAGTTCGCGCTCGGCCTCCTCCGGCGTAGGTCTGACCGAATACCCTATATTGTTTTTTTTCAGATACTCCGCCAGCGAGGAGCCCAGCAGCACCACGACGCGCTTGCCCTTGGCGTCGTCCAGCGAGTTCAAGACCACGGGATGATGCGTATTGATGAACAGGGATTGCTTGCTTTCCATCACCAGCCCCACCCAGCGATACATTTTCTCCCTCTCCGGGGAGCGGGTAAAAGGCATCAGGCAGCTGTCCGCGTCTTGCTGCACCTGCATTTGGGCCCGCTTCCAGGGGATCTCCGGCATGCGCGCACTCAAGCCGGCCAATTGCAGCGCCTGGGCCACCACCTCCGTGGCGATGCCGCTCAATTTGCCGCCCTCTCCTTTCAACACCAGCGGCGGATACTCCACGCTGTAGACGGAGAGCGTCGACGGCTCCGCCGCCAACGCCGCCATGCACCACAAGCCGCTTATCGCCCACCCCAGTTTCATCCCGCACCTCCGCCCGATGCCCATGCCCGTCACAGTCCTTAACATGATTTTTAGTCCAGCCGCCGGCGTTTGCGCACAGAAACCGCGCAGCCGCGGGCTGCGATGCTAAAATCGGCGCCATGTCCTTGCGCGTCCGCCTTATTTCCAGCTCCCTGTCCCTGCTGCTTGCCGCCTGCGCCAGCACCTCGCAACCCGCCGCGGTGGAGTCCGCCGGCTTTTACCGCGTCAAACCGGGAGACACCCTGTTTCGCATTGCCCAGAACCACCGGGTCAGCGTGGCGAACCTGGTGCGCTGGAACGGGCTGAAAGACCCGGGCAGCATCAATGCAGGGCAATTGCTGCGCGTATCGCCCCCCGGCGGCTCCGCGCAAGCCTCCGCCAAGCCCGGCCGTCCGCAGCCCAGCCGGCCCGCGGCCAAGCCTTCCGCCTCCGAGCCCAGCAAGCCCGCGCCCCGGCCGACGGCCAATATCAAGCTGATCTGGCCGGCCAAGGGCCCCGTCATCGCCAAGTTCAACGGCCAGGGCAGCAAGGGCATCGACATCGCCGGCGAGGCGGGCGCCCCCATCCGCGCGGCGGCCGGCGGCAAGGTCACCTACTCCGGCAAAGGCATCCGCAGTTACGGCAATCTATTGATCATCCAGCATGACAATGCCCACCTCACCGTCTATGCTCACAATCAGTCCTTGCTGGTCAAGGAAGGGCAAGCGGTCAAGGCCGGCGACACCATCGCCACCATGGGCAGTTCCGGCACCACCCGGGTCAAGCTGCACTTTGAACTGCGCGTCCGCTCTTCGGCGGTCGATCCCCTGCCCTATCTGACGGACTGAGCCGCACGGCGGCGGAGCGCTTGTCAGCGCCGGCGGCGTACGCGCAAAATACATTCCTTATCTGATGCGCAACCTATCGCCCGGATAGCGCGGTTTCCACTGCGCGGGCCCGAAGCGAGGAAGTCGAGAAGGCAAGCCGATGGGGAGATTACTGTTACTTGGCAGCTTGCTGCTGGCCCTCGCCGCCAACGCCCACGCCGCCAAGATCGTCAAGGTGGCCTTTGGCGAATCGCTGGAGCCCTATGTGATGGAGGGCGGCAAGAGCGGGCTTGAAGTGGAGATCGTGCGCGCCGCCTTGCAAGAGCGCGGCTACCGGATAGAACCGGTTTTCTTTTCCCAACCCCGGCTGCCGATGGCGCTGAAGAACAAGGACATCGACGCGGTGGCCACCGTGGGCGAGCAGGCCGGATTGCAAGCCGAGTATTCCGACGTCTACATCAGCTACGAGGATGTGGCCATCACCCTCAGCAGCCGCCGCATCCAGTTGCACCAAGCCAAGGAGTTGGGCGCCTATCGGGTGCTGGCCTTTTCCCTGGCCAGGCAATACCTGGGCGAAGCCTTCAAGGACATGGCCCGAAGCAATCCCAACTACGCGGAAACCGCCAACCAGGTGGATCAAAACCGGCTGCTGTACCGCGGCTCCGTGGACGTGGTGGTGGCCGACCGCAACATCTTCGCCTGGATGAACCACAAGCTCGCCACCCAGTTCAAGGAAAAAACCGCGCCGGTGGACATTCACCGGCTGTTCGCCCCCACCGTGTACCGGATGGCCTTCCGCAGCGCCCCCCTGAAGGACGAGTTCAACCTGGGCTTGCGCGCGATACAAAAAAGCGGCGCCTACAAGCAAATCGTGAATCGTTACCAGAACCTCTGAGCGCGATTGCCGATGACAGCAAGATAGCCTAACCTTCACGGTTTGATTCCGCACCGTCCCGCGCACCGTGAAACCGTCCCGTTTGCTGTTTGCCCTTTTGCCCGCGCTGCTGAGCGCCTGCGCCACCGTCAGTCCGCCGGCCCCGGTCGCCGCTCCCGTCGTCGTCGCGCCCGTCCCCCCCGAGCCGGAGGCCCCTGCGCCGGCGGTCGAAGCGCCGCCCTCGCCTCCGCCGGTGAGCGCGCCGCCGCTCAGGCCCGCCTACAACGATCCGCAGGCCGGGCGCCTGTTGCTCAACCGCCTGCTGCCGGCCAAGATCCGCGACCGCCAGGGCTGGAGCAACGACATGCTCTCGGCCTTCGCCCACCTGAAGATCCCCTACACCGCGGAGAATTTCTGCGCGCTGGCGGCGGTGATCGAGCAGGAGTCCAGCTGGCAGGCCGATCCCACCGTGCCCAATCTGCCCGCCATCGTCTGGGACAAGATCGCCGAGCGGGCCCACGGCTATCTGATCCCGCTGCCGGTGGTCAAAGCCGCGCTGATGAAGACATCGCCCAACGGCAAAAGCTATAAGGCGCGCATCGACAGCCTGCGCACCGAAAGGGAAATGAACGATCTGTTCGAAGACATGGCGCGCGAAGCCAGCAAGCTGGGCCTGCCGATGAGCATGAAGAACCCGATCCGCACCGGCGGGCCGATGCAGGTCAGCGTCGAGTTCGCCGAAGGCCACGTCAGAGTCTGGCCCTATCCCTATCCGCGCAGCGGCAGCGTGCGCCAGGAAGTGTTCACCCGCCGCGGCGGCGTCTACTTCGGCGCGGCCATCCTGCTGCAATACCCTGCGCCTTACAGCCAGATGCTGTACCGCTTCGCCGACTTCAACGCCGGCCGCTACAGCAGCCGCAACGCGGCTTTCCAAGCCGTGATGGAAAAACTCAGCGGCAAGGACCTGACGCTGGACGGCGACCTGCTCAGCTACAAGGACGGCAAGGTCTACCCCAGCACCACCCAGAGCGCGGTCATCAGCCAGGGCGGCAAGCTGGGCATGGGCCAGGGCGAGATTCTGCGCGACCTGAAACTGGAAAAAAGCGCCGCCTTCGGCCAAAGCGAGCTCTACCGCAAAACCTACGCGCTGGCGGACCAGCGCTTCGGCAAGCCCGCGGCGCGCGAACAACTGCCGCAGATCGATCTGAAAAGCCCCAAGATCACCCGCAAGCTGACCACCGAGTGGTTCGCCAAGCGCGTGGACGGCCGCTATCAGAGCTGCCTGGCCCGCGCGCGTTGACCTCAAAACCGCCGCGATTATAATCCCACGTCATCACCCGCCGGCGCCGCTCCCGACGCCGGCGCCGGGCGAGCCTGGCTCGTCCCGCACAACAAGGCGAATTCATTCATGCGCACCACGCTCTCCTACTTCACCGGCTCGCTGCTGTTCAGCGTCGTCGTGCTGGCCGCCGCCGGCTGGTACGGCTTCCAGCTGGGCGGCCCCGCCATGGCCAGCTCTTTCCTGGTCACCGCCCTGGTGCTGGCGATTCTGGAAACCAGCGTTTCCTTCGACAACGCGGTCGTCAACGCCAGCGTGCTGCAGGCGATGAGCTCCTTGTGGCGCAAACTCTTCATGACGGTGGGCATCGCCGTCGCGGTGTTCGGCATGCGCATCCTGTTTCCGCTGCTCATCGTCGCCGTCGCCGGCGACACGCCCTTGCTCGAGGCCTTCTCCATCGCCACCCGCGAACCGCTGCGCTACCAGCAGATCATGCACGACTCGCATCTGATGATCATGGGCTTCGGCGCCACCTTCCTGCTGATGGTGGTGGTGGAATACTTCGTCAAAAAGGAAAAGGACGAACACTGGCTGCCGGCCGTCGAGCCGCTGCTGGCCCGATTGGGCTCGGTTGAAAACGCGCAGTCGATGATCGCCATCCTGTTGATCGCGCTGGTGGCCGCCGCCATTCCCGCCGGACAGAAGATGGAGTTTCTCAGCAGCTGTTTCTGGGGCTATGTGGTGTTCATGGCGCTGCATGTGTTCAAGCAGCTGTTCGGCGGCATGGACATTCAGACCGCCGCGGCCAAGAACGGCCTGATCGGCTTCGTCTATCTGGAAACGCTGGACGCCAGCTTCTCCATGGACGGCGTGATCGCCGCCTTCGCCATCACCAATAATTTCTGGCTGATCGCCGCCGGGCTCGGCATAGGCGCGATGTTCGTGCGTTCGATGACCATTCTGCTGGTGGAGCGCAACATCATCGGCCAGTTCAAATACCTGGAGACGTCCGCGTTCTGGGCCATCGGCGCCCTGGTCGCCATCATGTTCGCCGCCGCGCTCCATGTAGAGCTGGGTGAAGTGCTCACCGGCCTGATCAGCGTCGCCATCATCGGTCTGGGCATCGTCACCAGCCTGCCGGGGCGCAAGCGCCGGCGCGACTGAAACGCCCGCGCCATAATGCGAACAGGCCTGGAATCCAGGCCTGTTCGTTTAGAGCGGCGACTTCCTTGCGCCGGCGCGCCTTGCTTCGGCCGTGAAACCGACTTTTGTTAGCCGCTCTTATCCGTCAAAGCCGATAACTGGCTCCCGTCATCAGCTTGGCGGACAGCTTCATCGCCCCCTTGACCGGAGCCGGCAATGGGGCCGCGCCCAGATCGTGGGCCATGTCCGCATGCTTCAATTCGTCGTCGCGCATCTGCTCGACGATGGCGCGGCTCTTGGCGTCCGCCTCCGGCAACAGCTTCAGATGGCTGTCCAGATGCGCGCCCACCTGTTGCTCGGTTTCCTCCAGAAAGCCCAGATTCCACTTATCGCCCAACACCCCGGCGGCCACGCCTATCGCCAGCGAACCGGTGTACCACAGCGGGTTGAACACGCTGGGCCGGCCGCCCAGCTCGCGAATGCGCCGCTCGGTCCAGGCCAGATGCTCCACCTCCTCCTGCGCCGCTTGGCGCAAGGCTTCGCGCGCCTGCGGCGTGCGCGCCGTCAGCGCCTGCCCCTGGTATAAAGCCTGGGCGCACACCTCGCCGCAATGGTTCACCCGCATCAGGCCCAAAGCGTGCCGCTTCTCCTCCGCAGCCAGCTCCGCCTCACCCAGCGCCGCGTCAGGATGCGGCCGCAGGCTTTGCGCGGAAGCAAACAGGGTGCGCAGCCCCTTGTCGAACTCGACGATCCATTTGTCCAGCATCAATCGCTCTTTCTCGCGCTCACTCAATCGCCGGCGATTATACCCGCCCGATACGCGACGCGGCAGCTACTGCTATAATTGCGCGGTTTATCGAAACATTGTGTTCAACACGCTCAACAAGGATTCCCTGATGGATCTCGCTAGCATCGGCCCGGGCAAAGACATGCCGGGCGACTTCAACGTCGTCATCGAAATCTCCGCCAACGCCGCCCCGATCAAGTACGAATTCGACAAAGACTGGAACGCGCTGGTGGTTGACCGCTTCATGGGCACCTCCATGATGTATCCGGCCAACTACGGTTTCGTGCCGCAAACCCTCGCCGGCGACGGCGATCCGGTTGACGTGCTGGTGGTGACCCCCTTCCCGCTGCCTCCGGGCGTGGTGGTGCGCTGTCGCGCGCTGGGCCTGATCAAGATGGAAGACGAGTCCGGCGTTGACGCCAAGCTGGTGGCCGTGCCGGTGGAAAAACTGTGCCCGATGTACAAGTCCATCCAGAAACTGGAAGACCTGCCGGAACTGCTGCGCAACCAGATGGTGCACTTCTTCGAACACTACAAAGACCTGGAAAAAGGCAAGTGGGTCAAAGTGCAAGGCTGGGGCACGCTGGACGACGCCAAGACCGAACTGGTCGACGGCATCGCCAACTTCGAAAAATAAGCGCTCGGCGCTTATCCCAAGACAACCGGCGCGCGTCGCCGGTTTTTTCATGCCCGGCGTTTGCCTCCGCACATTCGCCAACGCTGATATTGCAACGCAATATGCCATCATTATTTGCTACAATCGCTGAGGCTTGGACACCGCGGCCACCCGCAGTTAGAAAAGCAAGTGATTGTTACTAAATACCATAAATAATTCTTTTACCCGTCGCCGCATTGCAGGTATCGTTCCATTAGAACCTGCGACGGCCCCGCGGGCTAAAGTAAAACAAGGCCTTGCGGCTGAAAAAGCGGAATGCGCATACGGCAGATAGGCGCTTCGAAGGGGTTCTCAAAGACCGTACGCCGGCGCGCGGCGGATCGTGAACCGCTTCCGGAAGCCCGCCCGCGTCCAGGACCGCAATGCCCCGAACATGGCCCCCATGCCCCGCCGCCTGTCGTCGCCATGGCGTCGGGCAGCCCAACCGGAACCATAGTGACCTATATCGCCCAAGGCTCAGCACCGCAACTCCACTGGCTCCAGCAGCGCCTGGCCAGCCGGGGTTTGCCCGCGTCCGCCGGCGCGAGCGGTCCGCCGTCCTGGCTGCCTGGCGATTGGCAAGGCTTTTACCTGCCTTCCGGCTGCTGGATCAATATCGACCCCCTGCATCAAGCTCCCCTGCCTCCCCGCCTGCGGCTCTGCCGCAAGCACGAGGTCCAGTTGCTGGAGCTGGACGGCGCCTGGCAGGCGCTGGGCTCGGACTTCGGCTTCATGCTGTTGCTGGGCGCCGACCCCGCGCCGACCGCCGACGCCTTGGCCTTGCTGGACGCGCTGGCGCCGCTGCCGGCCGCCTGGCTGCGCTGCGGCCCGACGGGCAGCGCGCGCTACACCCGCCAGGTCTGGGAAGCGCTGCTGTTCATGTTGAGACGGCAGACGCCGCCCAGCCCGGCCACGCAAACCGCGCCGGACTGGGAAACCGGGCTGCGCGGGCAATGGCAGCTGTGGGAACAGCTGGTGCGCCTGTCGCAACGCTATCTGCGGGAACGCAAGCTGCCCGAGGACAATCCGACGGCGCGGCGGGACTTCGCCGAACCGCCGCGGGAGCAAGAACACTACGCCGCCAGCCTGGCCGGGCTGATCGTGCAGGCGGACGGCTGCCAGCAGGCCTGGCGGCAATTATGGGACGACTTCGCCGCCCAAGCTCCTCTGAGCCCTAAAAACTAAAAAGCCCGCGAGAACGCGGGCTTTTTTTCACGACAAGGCCGGAATCAGGCGGCGCTGGTCGCCTTCTTGCCGCGGGCGACGGCGGCGCTGGCGGCCTTGGCGGAGTTGGTGGCGGCTTCCACGCTGGCTTCGGCGATTTCCGCGCTGACCTTCTTGGCAGTCTTGGACACGCTTTCGAAAGCGGCGTTGGAGGTGTTCACCAGGCTTTTCAGAGCGGACACCGCGGCGTCGGAGCCGGCCGGCGCGTTCTTGGACAGACGGTCCAGATTGCTCAGCAGGGTCTGATTGCCTTCGGCGATCTGCTCTTCGACAAAAGCGGCCAGTTCATTCTGGGTGGTCAGCGCGGCGTCGTAGACATTGCGCGCCACGGAGAAAGCCTGATCGATGGACGGCTGAGCCAGGCTGCTCTGCACTTCGGCGAAGGCCTTGGGATCCTTGGCTTCGCTCAGCGCCTTGATCGCCTGGGCGTTGTCGGCCAACAACTTGCGCGACAGGTCCAGTTGCAGCGCGGCCAGACGCTCGGCGCCGGCCAGCACGATGGAGGAGAAACGCACGGCCTTGTCGAACTGCGACTGGCCGAGAGCGGAGAATTCTTGAGTAGTGGTAAACATGACGACTCCTAAAAAATATCCAAAATTGACAGCTCAGCAACGACAGCGAACTTAACCTGCGCCCTTGATGTTGCATCGCAACAATTGCCATTCTGGCGGGTCGGCTCTCTCGAGTCAAGAAAATGTTGCAATGCACAAGTGGCTAAACCGCTATTTTTCATGAATTTTTGCAACACAAACATTCCAAAGACATTACGGAAACGCGCTTCCTTTCTTCTCCGCGCGACAATTCCCTCAATTGCAACACTTGCCTGCGTCCAAGCCCGCCGCCTCGGCCGATTTCGGCCTTTTGGCCCCAAGCCGAGCAACGCCATTGAAAGCCTGTCAGCAACCCAGTACACTCGCCCCATAGAATAAATCTATCTACATGAAGCCAAGTACAATGAGCCCTGCGGCCAACGCATTCGACATAAAATCCGCCAGCCTGGATCTGCTGGCGCTCTTGCTGCGCACCGACGACCTGGACGAACTGAGCCAGGCGCTGGACGCGCGTTTCGGCACCGGCCACGACGCGCCGGCGGAAGCCTTCGTCCTCGACGTGGAAGCCTTGCCCGCCCCGGCCGAGCTGGATTACGGCCGCCTGCTGCCCATGCTCAGCCGCCGCGGCATCCGCGCGGTGGCCCTGCGCCACCCCAGCACCGCGCTGGCCGGCGTCGCCAGCCAGTTCGGCCTGGCCTACACCAGCAGCGCCACGCCGGCGCGCTCGGCGCAAAGCGCGCCGGAACCCGCCGACAAGCCCGCCGCGCCGGAACCGGCTCCGGCCACCGGCGCCATGATCGTCGACCGTCCGGTGCGCGCCGGCCAGCAAATCTACGCCAAAGGCTGCGATCTGATCGTGCTGGCCATGGTCAGCGCCGGCGCGGAAGTGATCGCCGACGGCAATATCCATATCTACGCGCCCTTGCGCGGCCGCGCTCTCGCCGGCGCGCGCGGCAACGCCGGCGCCCGCATTTTCGCCCGCAGCATGGAGGCCGAACTGGTGTCCATCGCCGGAGTCTATCGAACTATCGAACAAGCCTTGCCCGACAGCATTCTGGGCAAGCCAACTCAAATCTATCTCGAGAACGAGCGCCTGGTCATGACCGCGCTCGGCGAGTAACAAGCCATTATTCAAAGGGATCGACTGTGGCAAAAATCATCGTTGTGACGTCCGGCAAGGGTGGCGTCGGTAAAACCACTACCAGTGCCAGCTTCTCCTCCGGCCTGGCGTTGCGCGGTCACAAAACCGTCGTCATCGACTTCGACGTCGGTTTGCGCAACCTGGACCTGATCATGGGTTGCGAACGCCGCGTGGTCTATGACCTGATCAATGTCGTCAACGGCGAAGCCAGCCTGAACCAGGCGCTGATCAAGGACAAGAACTGCGACAACCTCTACATCATCCCCGCCTCGCAAACCCGCGACAAAGACGCCTTGACGCTGGACGGCGTGGAGAAGGTGTTGAACGACCTGGCCGAAGCCGGCTTCGAATACATTGTCTGCGACTCGCCGGCCGGCATTGAAAAAGGCGCGCTGATGGCGCTGTACTTCGCCGACGAAGCGCTGATCGTCACCAATCCGGAAGTCTCCTCGGTGCGCGACTCCGACCGCATCCTGGGCATTCTGTCCTCCAAGTCCAAGCGCGCGGAAGAGAGCCGCGAGCCGGTCAAGGAACACCTGCTGATCACCCGCTACTCCGCCGGCCGCGTCGACAAGGGCGAAATGCTGTCGGTGGACGATGTGAAGGAGATTCTGCGCGTGCCGCTGCTGGGCGTGATTCCGGAGTCGCAGACCGTTCTGCAAGCCTCCAACTCCGGCACCCCGGCCATCCACCTGAAAGGCTCGGACGTCGCCGACGCCTATTCCGACGTGGTGGCCCGTTTCCTGGGCGAAGAGCGCCCGATGCGTTTCCTCGATGCCCCCAAAGTGGGCATTCTGAAGCGCCTCTTTGGAGGTTAAGTCATGTCCCTGATCGAAATGATCTTTGGCAAGCGCCAGAAAACCGCGGCCATTGCCAGAGAACGCCTGCAAATCATCCTGGCCCACGAACGCAACGGCCGCAGCGCGCCCGACTATCTGCCGGCGCTGCAGCGCGAATTGATGGAAGTGATCTCCAAATACGTCGCGGTCAATCTGGACGACATCAAGGTGCAAGTGGAGCGCCAGGACGACTTCGAAGTGCTGGAAGTCAATATCGTGCTGCCGGAGCACCAGCGCTGAGCCATGACGCTGACCGAACTTCGCTATATCGTCGCGGTGGCGCGGGAGCGCCACTTCGGCCGCGCCGCGCAAAGCTGCTTCGTCAGCCAGCCGACGCTGTCCATCGCCATCAAGAAGCTGGAGGACGAACTGGGCGTCACGCTGTTTGAGCGCGGCGGCCAGGAAGTCAGCGTCACCGAGATCGGCGAACGCATCATCGAGCAATCGCAACGCGTGCTGGAGGAGGCCGAAACCGTCAAACGCCTGGCCGGCGAACATCAGAACGAACTGGTGGGCCCGCTGAAGCTGGGGGTGATTTTCACCATCAGCCCCTATCTGCTGCCGCGGCTGATCCCGGCCTTGCGCATCCTGGCGCCGGACATGCCCTTGATCCTGGAGGAGAACTACACCTCCCGGCTTTCGGAAATGCTCAAGCGCGGCGAAGTGGACGCCATCATCGTGGCCGACCCCTTCGACGAGGCCGGCACCGTGGCGAGCCCGCTGTACGACGAGCCCTTTGTCGTCGCCACGCCCAAGGGCCATCCCTGGGAAAAGCTGGGCGCCATCGCCGCCAATCAACTGGCCGACGAAAGCGTCCTGCTGCTGACCCAGGGCAATTGCTTCCGCGATCAGGTGCTGCAGGCCTGCAGCGATCTGGCCAGCCGGCAGAGCCACGGCGGCACGCTGGCCGCCAATCTGCAGGGCAGCTCGCTCAACACCATCCGCCACATGGTGGCCAGCGGCATGGGCGTCACCGTGATGCCGTCCACCTCGATAGGCCCCACCGACGAATCCTTATTGTCGGTGGTGCCGTTCAAGACGCCGGCGCCACAGCGCCGCGTGCTGTTGGTGACGCGCAAGCAGTTCTTCCGCAAGAAGGCGATAGACACCCTGCAACAGGCGGTCTTCCGCTCCGGGCTGGAAGGCGTCGCCATGCTGGAAGGCGAAGCGCCGGCGCAATAAGCCGGCTCCCGCCCCCAAACGAGACAACCGCTGCGCGCCCTGCCGCAGCGGTTTTTTTCCGCCCCACCACCGCAAGGAGTTTCCCCGTGTCTCAATTGCGCAGCATTGAAATCAAAGCCTTCGTGCCCGCCCGCGACTACGCGCTGTCGCAGCGCTTTTACGCCGATCTGGGCTTCGAGCAAAAGTCGGACAGCCACGGCGTCAGCTATTTCGTCCATGGCCAGTGCAGCTTCCTGCTGCAGGACTTCTATCATCCGCAATTGGCGGAAAACCTGGTCTTGCACTTGCTGGTCGACGATGTCGACGCCTGGCACCGCCAATGGCTGGCCCAGGGCGTCGCCGAGCGCTATCCGGCCAAGATAGGCCCGCTCGTGGACCAGCCCTGGGGCATGCGCGACTTCTGCCTACATGATCCCTCCGGCGTGCTGTGGCGCGTCGGCCAGAACCTGTAAGCCGCCGCGGGCCGGGCCCTCACACAGCGCGGCCAAGCTCCTCCTTCAGTATCGCGAACAGGCTTTCCGGTCTCCCGTTCAGGAAGAAGTGATCGCCGGGCAGGATCTCGCTGCGAAAACCGCCGGTGGCATAGCCCTGCCAGGAAGCGGCCGCCTCGACGCCGCCCTCTTCTTCGCTGCCGCCCAGGGCGACGATGCGGCAGCTCAAAGGGGGACGCGGCGCGGGACGGTAAGTCTCTATCGCCTCGAAGTCGGCGTGCAGCACCGGCAGGATGACCTGGACCAGTTCCGGATGGGCCAGCACTTCCGCCGGCGTGCCGTTCATGCGCATCACCTCGTCCAGAAACTCATCGTCCGGCAAACCGTGTATCGGCCGCTCTCTCGGCGGCAGATGCGGCGCGGCGCGCCCGGACACGATCAGGCAGCAGGGCGCCGGCAGGCCGCGCGCCCGCGCCCGCTGGGCCACCTCGAAAGCCAGGCTCGCCCCCATGCTGTGCCCGAATAGGGCGTAAGGCCGGTCCAGCAGCGGCGCGATCGCGTCCGTCGCCTCCTCGGCCTGCTGATCCAGCCGATAGCGCAGCGGATCGTGAAAGCGCCGCCCCCGCCCCGGCGGATGCATGGGCAGCACATCGACCGCAGCCGGCAAGCGCTCCGCCCAGCCGCGGTACACCGCCGCGCTGCCGCCGGCGTAAGGGAAGCAGAACAGGCGCAAGGCCGCGGCTTGGCCGGCCGGCGCGGCGTCCACCCAGCCGCGGTTCACGGCGCCACCTTGCGGATGAAGCCGCCGGCTTCTTTGATCGCCGCCCTCGCTTCCGGCAGCATCGGCGTCAGGGTGGCCCAGGCGTGCGGCAGCCGCCGCCACACCTTGAAATCCACGCCGACGCCGGCCGCGCTCGCCTTGCTGGCCACGCGCGCGGCGTCGTCCAGCAGCACCTCGCTGTCGCTGGCCTGGATGAACAGATCCGGCAGGCCCGCGTACTCGCCGTAGAGCGGCGAGGCGATGGGATGATCGGCGGCGGCGTCGCCAAGGTAGTAGCGCGAGAAATTCCTCACCGCCACCGCGCTCAGCATCACATCGGACGCGTCGTTCGCTTCCAGCGAGGCTCCGGTCGCCGCCAGATCCGTCCACGGCGAGAACAAGACCGCGCCGGCCGGCATCGGCGCGCCCGCGTCGCGCAGCGACAGCAGCAGCGCCAGCGCCAGCCCGCCGCCGGAGGAGTCGCCGGCGACCACGATGCGCTCAGGCGCCACGCCCTCGTCCAACAGCCCCCGATACGCCGCCAGCGCGTCGTCGACGGCGGCCGGGAACGGATGTTCCGGCGCCAGCCGGTAAGCCAGCGAAAACGCGCGCGCGTCCGCCTCCCGCGCCAGCGCGGCGGCCACGCCGCGGTGCGTCAGCGGCGAGCAGAAGCAATAGCCGCCGCCGTGCAAATACAGGATCACCCGCCCGCTCGCCTCGCGCCGCGCGGCGGCTTCAGGCTCTATCCACTCGCCGCGCAGCGCCTCCGCGTCCAGCTTGCGCACCCGCCAGCCGCGCGGCGGCTTGATTTCGCCGCGCGCCCATTTCGCGCTGCGCTCGCGCATTTCCTGGGCGGTCAGGCCGGGCTTGCGGGTCAGGGATTTGGCCGTTCTGCGCAACAGCCAGGAGAAACATAGGTTTTGCCAACTCATGAATCGCTTTCCAGTCATGAAGAGAAAGAAGTCTGCCGTCGCGCGCGGCTTATCCGAACACCAGTTTGCGATGCGCGGCGATGCCCGCCAGCGCGCCGTTGCCGATGGCCAGCGCCACGGTGCCGCCCCGCTGCGTGATGTCGCCGCAGGCGAATACGCCCGGCGCCGATGTCTCCATCGCGTCGTCGGTCCGCACATAAGGCCCCAGCGGCCCCTCCTCGATCACGCAGCCCAGCTGCTCCGCCACCGGGCTGGACAGGCGGAAGCGGTTCATCATGAACAGCCCGTCAAAGGCCAGCCGGCGTCCATCGGCCAGCTCGACGGTGGCGCGCTCGACGATGCGCGCGATCCGTTCGCGCACGATGTCGACGCCCCGCTGCGCCAGCGCCTCGCGCTGCGCCGCGTCCGGCTCGAAGCCGCCGTCGCTCAGGAAGACGGTCGGGCCCCATTCCGGCATCAGCATCGCCGACAGATAGGACAAGGGGCCGCCGCCGAGCACGCCGATGCGGCCCTGCTTCAGTTCGTAGCCGTGGCAGTAAGGGCAGTGGAACACGCTTTCGCCCCAGCGCTCGCGCAGGCCCTCCAGCTCAGGCAATTCGTCCACCACGCCGAAGGCCAGCACCAGCTGGCGCGCCGCGTAGCTTTGGCCGGAGGCGCAGCGCAGCGCGTAGCCTGCCTCGCCGCTCTCGGCCCGGACCACGGTGTCCGCGCGCCATTGCGCGTTGGGATAGGCCAGCAATTGCGCCTTGCCGTCCGCGGCGATCGCGTCGGGCGAGCGTCCGTCCAGGCCGATCACGCCGTGGGATTGGGCGGCGAAGCGATTGCGGCGCGCGCCGGCGTCGATCACCAGCACGCGGCGGCGCGCGCGCGCGATCTGCAAGGCGGCGGATTGTCCGGCGTGACTGCCGCCGATCACGATGACGTCGAAGGGCGTTGTGGAAGTTTCGGTATTCATGATGGGATGTCCTTATCGGGATGAATCGGAGGGCGCGCGGACGGCCGTCACAGCCGGCCGCCGCCGCAGGCTTCCGCCGCGCGGTCCAGCAGCCAGCGCACGATCAGCTTGGCGCGCGGCACGCGCTGTCCTTCGTCGCGGCGCCGCAGCGCCAGTTGTTGCGTGATCACCGCCAGCCGCAGCAGGCCGTAGGCGTACCAGTAGGCGGGTTCCGTCACCTCGCGTCCGGCGGCGGCGGCGTACAGGTCCACCAGCGCCGCGCGCGTCGGCGCGCCCGGCGCGCAGCTCGGCCCGGGCGCGTCCAGCCGCAGCAGCGACGAATCCCGGCCCTCTATCCAGTAAGCGAGCGCGGCGCCGAGATCCGCCAGCGGATGGCCGACCGCGGCCAGCTCCCAATCGACGACGCCCACCAGCCGCGCCGGATCGCCCGGGTCGACGAGGATGTTGTCCAGCTTGTAGTCGTTGTGCAGCCAGGCGGAGGGCGCGGTCTGCGGCATCCGCTCGCTCAGCCAGTCGGCCACCGCCCGGAAGTCGGCGTCGGCCGCCGCGCCCGCCTCCTCCGCGTTCCAGCGTCGCCGCCATTCGCTCAGGATGCGGCGCAGATAGTCGGGGGGCCGGTCGGCCGGCGCGACCTCCAGCGCATGCAGGCTCGCCAGCGTTTCGATGAAGTTTTCCGCGAGCCGGCGCACGGTGTCGGGGCCGAGCGCTCCGCAGGCGGCCGGCGCGACGCCGTCCAGCTTTTCAACCAGCAGCAGCGCGGCGTCGCCGTCCTCGTCCACCGCCAGCGGCCTGGGCGCCAGCCGGAACTGGCCGGACAGCCGCTCCAGCAGCGCGTAGCGGCGCCTCGCCTCGCGCGCGCCGCCCTCCGGCAGCCAGTAGGCGATGAGTTCGCTGTCGCCGCCCTGCACCAGGAACACTTCGCTGGCCCGGCCGCCGCCCACCCGCGTCGCGCGCGCGCCGACGCGGGGGCGGCCCAGCGCCGCCATCGCGCGCTCCGCGATCCGCGCGCTCATGCCAGCTCCCGCCGGAAACCGGCCAGCGCATGGCGCGCCACCAGGCTCTTGTGCACCTCGTCCGGGCCGTCGTAAATCCGCCCCGCGCGTTCGTGCCGCCACAGCACATTGAGAATCGTGTCGCCGCTGACGCCCAACGCGCCCTGCACCTGCAACGCGTGATCGAGCACGGTCTGCGTCACGCCGGCCACGAAGAACTTCGCGATCGAGATGTCGATCTGCGCGCGCTCGTGGCGGTTCTGCAGCCGCGTGGCCGCCTGGGTCACCAGCAGGCGCGCGGCGTCTATCGACGCGCGGCTCTCGGCGATCCAGTTCTGCACCGTCTGGCGCGAGGACAGCAGCTCGCCCGCGGCCAGCTCCCGGCGGCAGGCGCGCCGGCACATGATGGCGAAGGCGCGCTCGCACACGCCTATCCAGCGCGCGCAATGGTGCAGCCGTCCGGTGGCGAGCCTGGCCTGCAGCACGACGAAGCCCTCGCCGGGCTTGCCCAGCATCGCGTCCTCGCCCACCCGGCAATCGTCCAGCACCAGTTCGCCGTGGCTGGCCCAGCCGCAGCCCTCGTCCCCCATCACCCGCAGATTGCGGACGTGGCGGAAGCCGGGCGCGTCGGCGGGCACGATGAAGGTGCTGGTGCGCGCGTGCAGCGGCGCGGCCTCGTCGGTGACGGCCAGCACGATGGCGAAGCCCGCGCCGTCGGCGCCGGACGCGAACCATTTGCGGCCGTTCAGATGCCAGGCGCCGTCCCTGTACACCGCCGTCGTTTTCAGCGAGGAGGGATTCGATCCGGCGGACTCCGGCTCCGTCGCCGCGAAGCAGCTGCGCAGTTCGCCGCGCAATAGCGGCTCCAGCCAGCGCCGGCGCTGCGCGGGAGTCGCGTACTCCAGCAGCACGTCGATATTGCCGGCGTCGGGCGCCTGGTAGTTGACCGCGTAATGGCCCAGCGGCGAGGCGCCCAGCAGCTCGCCCACCTCCACCAGCTCAAGCAGGTTCAGGCCCAGGCCGCCGTCGGCGCGCGGCACCTGCGGCAGCCACAGGCCGTGCGCCCGGTTGGCCGCGCGGATGCCGCTCATCAATTGTTCCACGGTTTCGAAATCGCCGTTGGCGAGCGCCGCCTCCGGTTCCGCCAGCGCCGCCTCGACGGCGGCGAATGCCTTGACTCTGGTGTTCATTGTTCTTCCTCGGTTTCCATGTCTGAAACGGCCCGCCGCGCGGCGGCCTCCATGGCGCGCAAGGCGCCGGCCAGCCCGCTGACGAAGGGGGGGCGCATGATGCCGACGTGATCGCCGGGCAGGCGCAGCGCCGTCGCCGCGGCCGGCGCCGCCGCGCGCCAGCCGTCGATGAGCGCGGCGTCGTCGGGCGCGTCCGCCTCGCCGTCCCTGTCCGCGGCCACAATCAAATGCAGCGCGCCGGCATAAGGCGTCGCCGGCGCGTAATCCGTCAGCGAATGCGCGATGAAGGCGCGCACGCGCGCCGCGAATTCGGGCAGGCCAAGCTCCTCCGGCAGCACGCCCGCCGCTATCAAGCGCTCGCGCAAACGTTCCACTCTCCGCGCATCGTCCAGCGCGTCGAATTCGTCGGCGTCGAATAGCAGCTTGGCGTCGGCCAGACGCGCGAAGCTGTTGCCGATCTCCGCCATCCAGCGGCTGTCCCGCCACTCCCGCTTGTGCGGCCGCGCCGCCGCCCCCGGCGGCAGGCTGTCCACGATGGAGACCCAAGCCACCGCCTCGCCCTGGCCGGCCAGTTGCCGCGCAATCTCAAGCGCGACCCAGCCGCCGAAAGAATGGCCGCCCAGGCGATAAGGCCCATAAGGCCGCACCCGCCGGATGTCGGCGATCAGCGCCGTCGCGATGGCTTCGACGCCGGCCGCGTCGGCCTCGCCGGACCCAGGCAGCTCCATGCCCCATACCGAGAAGTCCTTGGACAGCTCGGCCGCGAGCGCGCGCAGATACGGCACATGCCCGCCCGCGCCCGGCGCGAAGAACAACGGCGGCGCGTCGCCCGGCGCGGACAGCGCGACGAGGGCGCCGACCCGGACGCCGTCCGCGCCCGCGCCCTCGGTCTCGATGATCCGGGCCTGCTCGGCCACGGTCTGCGCCGTCAACAGACGGGCCACCACCGCCGCATCCAGGCCAAAGGCCCGGCCGGCGCGGGAGCAGATCCGCAGCATCAGCAAAGAATCTCCGCCCAGCGCGCTGAAATCGCTGTCCTCCGACGGCGGTTCGCGCTTGAGCACGGCCGTCCACAAGGCGCTCAGCTCGCGTCGCAACGCCGCGCCGCTGGGCCGCGCGGCGGCGGGCGCCTTGGCCGCCGCCGGCGTGGCGGCCGCCG
>NZ_JBMDJX010000037.1:0-36967 GCF_057809415.1 Chromobacterium sp. FG22
GCCGGGTTGGCAGCCGGGCTACTCCCATCTGCGCTACAACGTCAACGGCCACCTGACCGAAGCGCGTGATGAACGGGGCCAGCGCAGCCTCCGCTACGTCAACAACGCCCAGGGCCTGGTGCTCAAGCGCGAGGAAATCGCCAAGGGCAGCACCTACAAACGGCAGGACTACTACTACCTGGACGGCAAGCAGATCGGCTCGGTGGGCAACGATGGCGCCAGCCGCGTCGACTACGCCCAGGTCTTGGCGCAAAGCCAGATCGGCAACCGCAAAGACCAGTACCGCGAAGGCCAGCCGGTGAACAGCGCCGACTTCGACCAGAACTACGAGCCGATCGGTCCGAGCTACCCGGGCCAGACGCCGGGCTTCGTCACGGTGAAGGCGGGGGACACCTTGCAAAGCCTGGCGGCGTCGCTGTGGGGCGACCAGGCGATGTGGTATCTGCTGGCGGACGCCAACAGCTTGAGCGGCAGCGAGCCCTTGGCGGCGGGCCAAGTGCTGAAAGTGCCGAACAAAGTGACGAATGTGCACAACAACAGCGGCACCTACCGGGTGTATAGCCCAGGCGAGGCGATTGGCGATGTGACGCCGACGCTGCCGGATCCGCCGCCACCACCGCGGCAACAAGGCGGGGGCGGAGGGGGCTGCGGTGGTTTCGGCTCCATCTTTGTTGCCATTGTCGCCGTGGTGGCGGTGGTGACGCTGGGCCCGATCTTCAGCCAGTCGTTGATCCCGGTACTGGGCGCGGCGCCGGTAGCGGCGGGCACGGCGGCAGCGGCTACCGTAACCGCCGGCGCCGCGGCCACCTTTGCCGGCTATGCGGCAGCGGGCGCGGTGGGCTCTATGGCCAGCCAGGGCGTGGCGATGGCGATGGGGATGCAAGATCAGTTCTCGTGGAGCCAGGTGGGCTTGAGCGCCCTTGGCGCGGGAGTGAGCGCCGGCGTGGGCGCTGGGATGTTGGGCGATCCCTTGGCTAATGCCCCCATCGGTGTCCGCGCCGCGGCGGGCAATGCGCTGACCCAAGGAGTGGCGGTGGCCACCGGCTTGCAGAAGCGCTTCAGCTGGACCGCGTTAGCCGCCAGCGGCGCGGCGACAGGGGTCAGCGGCTGGATGGGCGACAGTCTGGGCTGGAAGAGCTCGGCGCCGGTGGCCGGCGTTGGCTACGGCACGCTGCGCGGCCTGGTGTCGGGCGGCATTCAGTCGCAGTTAACCGGCCAGCGTCCGAACTGGAGTGCGATCGCGGCGGAGTCGTTCGGCAGCGCGTTGGGCGACCAGGTGGTGAGCGGCATCCAAAGTCAGGATAGGGCGCGGCAACAGCGCTTGGTTGAAGCGATGGAGGAACAACTGACGGCAGCCCAACAGACGAGCTATGGGAGCCGGGGTGTGCTGGTGGCGGATGGGGGCAAGACCCGGTTGGTGTGGAGGGAGATCCTGAGCGATGCCGAGCCGGGCTACACGGTGGATGGCACGGCCTTGCGGCCGGTGAGCCGGCCGTTGCAAGCGCTGGCGGTGGAAGCGGTGGACATTATGGGCCAGCCGCTGAATGGCCGCTCCAATTACACTATTGGTCAAGGCTGGAGCAAGGTGATGTCAGGAGACGCCTCGCTGTGGGACTTCCTGACCTACCAAACTCCGGATGCGGCGCAGCGCCGGGCGGAACTCAATGCCCAGTGGGCACCGAGTAAGTTGGTGCAGCAACTGGATATGCTGAGTAGCAGCCCGGTAGCCACAACGACCTATTTGAGCGCAATTTGGAGAGGGGCCGGCCAAGCCGGGCAAGATGCCGCTTTGACGTTCGGCTATGCTGGTGGCAACGTGCTGGGAGCTTTGGCGGGCATCCGTACCGACGCGACGCGGCTGGGGTTGTTGGGAGCGTCGAATCCGGCGGGTGGGTATGGTTTGAGAGGGCTAGAGGGGCCTGGTGTAGTGCTAGAGTTGGGGGGGCGTTTAAGTGGACCAATAGATATTCGCTCTAAGATAACTATCCCAAGTGGCTTAAATAATAATCGCTCTCCAATAGTAATTGACCTATTTGGTGGTCGTGCTTCACAGATTCCTGGCGCAATCAATGTTGACATCGTTGCTGAACAAGGTATCCGGGCATCTGCATTAAAGCTTCCAATTAAGTCCGGTATCGCCGATCAAATCATTTCAAGTAATCCGTACCTGCCGAATGGAACTGGAGTTATGGACTGGTTGCCAAGTGCTGCAGACGCTTTGAAACCTGGTGGGCAGCTTATTATTAACTATACAGCCAAGAACAAGTTTGGGCAGTTGCCAAGCATGGAGGTGTTGGAGGGACTTAGCCTTCGTGTAGTCCAAAATCCTGGCCCGTTGCTACCTCAGTTTCAGAATAACGTTTTCCGATTTACCGATGGGACGAAAATTCCGAATCACAAAGTGATGAGTGTGGTTCTCGAAAAAACAAGGCAAAAATGATGAGAATAGTCCAAGGGCATTTTGATGATTTGCATTTTACTGAAGCTTGTTTTGGCAGAGTGCTGATACAGGAACGAACTATATCTATCCAAGTTCAAGGGGTGTCCACTATGGCGGGGTATCCACTAGCAAAAAAAGATGCTGGGCTTATAAGTGGTATGCTTTTGTTTCGAGGGGTGATTACATCCCATAGAACATTGACCGAATACATTGGTAATCCACGAAATCCAGATGGATTCAAAGAAGACTACGTCCTTGAAGACTTGCCTCCGGTTGTAGATGATAGCGGTACACGTCAGCTGTATTCGTTCGAGGGTTTGTTGGAAAACCCGGTCGCGTGGGTTGATTGGGATATAGAGGCTAAGTCATTCGAGTTTGTTATTGATGATTAAGAAAGGGTGAGCAAGCCAAATGGCTTGCCCATGCGCGACCTTGACAACACTACTTTTGGAGCGCCGTAACTTATAAGCCCAAGCCTCTGCCAAAGCCCCACTAGGGGCTTTGGTCGTTCATGAGGCTCAAGCTAACTCCTGCATCTGCACCGTAGTTTGCTGCAAACGATGGGCGAAAGGTTCTAGCAGGCAATACACCTGCTCGCATTCCAGCGTGTCTAGCTTGGATTGCTCCAACATCGCCGCCAGCGCCGACAAGGCGGTGCTGACTTGATTGAATTCCAGGCTGAGCAGATGAAGGCTGTGATCGAAGTGTTCGCAGTACGCGTCGAGTTGCCGCAATAGCGGGTGAATCGGGTGGAGCGTGGCATCCTGCTGACGCAAGCTTTTCAGTTGGAGCAACAAGCTTGATAGCGATGGGATGTGGTGGGGGCGAGGGGCGTTAGACATGGTGCCTCCATGATGTACGGTATGTTTTCCGCAGCCCACTTCCTACGGTGGGCGGCAGCCCGAACGAGGGTAGGAATACCGGCACCATGGAACCGGCCAGCCCGTGGGCTGCCTCGCCCGGTCCGCCTATGAGGGCATGACAAGGCACACGGACACAGCTGCTCTCGCAGTGATGTCCGCCATGATGCAACTCGGGTTCCTACGCCCGGTGCTGAAGCACAGCACGGCCGGATTATCACGTGCTTGCGGCGGGGAGGCAAGGGGCGGGCGTCCGCTATGGCGGCGCTGCGAGGCCGGGCGCGTTTGCGCCCGGCGTTTCGTCGGGCGGCTGCGGCTTAGAGTCGGTTTACGATCTTGGGAGCAAGAGCGAGACAAGGAGAACTCACCGTGTAACGCTCCACAACGCGCAGCAGATCGTAAGCAGGTTCTTAGCGCCGCTAACAAAACCTCGCAGAGAAGCTGAGCCAAGGCGCGCCGACGCAGGCAGTACCAGTAGTACGGCAAGGAGGCCAACGCAGGATCAGGGGTTTTGTTAGCGGGTCTTAGGCAAGGTCCGGCATGGCGGCGGCGGGGCTGGACAGCGTCTCGGCGAGTTCGCTGTTGAGGCGCGCGAGCACGGCGTCCCGGGCGCTGGCGATGAAGAAGTGGTCGCCGTCGAACCAGTGGACGCGCGCGGGCGCGGCGGTTTCCCGCTGCCAGCCTTCGGTCTGTTCCGGCAGACGTTGCCGGTCGCCGCGCCCGGCCAGCACGGTGATGGGCAGGGCCAGCGGCGGGGCCGGCTGGTAGCGATAGGTTTCCACCAGTTCGAAGTCGGTGCGCAGGGTGGGCAGCAGCAGATCCATCATTTCCCGGTGGGCCAGGATTTCCGCGGGCGTGCCGTTGTAGTCGCGCAGCGCGTCGATGAAGCCGTCGTCGTCCATCCGGTGCAGCATGCGCGGCGGCTGGCGGTGTTGCGGCGCGTCGCAGCCGGACACGATCAGCCGCAGCGGCTGCGGCCGGCCTTGGGCGCGCAGCCGTCGCGCCAGTTCGAAGGCGATCAGCCCGCCCATGCTGTGGCCGAAGAAGGCGAAGGGCAGTTCGTCGTCCAGCGGCAGCTCCCGCGCCAGCGCGTCCACCAGCGGCGGCAGCGCCTTGAAGCCGGCTTCGCGGAAGCGGGCGGCGCGGCCGGGCAGTTGCGCGGCGCAGACTTCCACTTCCGGAGGCAGCCGGCCTTGCCAGCCGGCATAGGCGCCGGCGTGGCCGCCGGCGTAGGGAAAGCAGTACAGGCGCAGCCGCGGCGCTTGGCTGGCGGACTGGCGCTGGAGCCAGGGGGTGGGGTGCATCGATTCAGTCTCCTGTTTGCAGGGAAGGGGTGGCTCGGGCGTCCGCGGCGCCGGGGCCGGCGGGCGCGCCGATGGCGCGCAGCCGGGGGCTGCACAAGGCCAGCACGGCGACGCCGATCAGCAGCAGGCCGGCGCCGGCGAACAAGGCGCGCACCGGCGCCGAGGTCAGGCTCAGGCCGGCCAGCGTGGTGGACAAGGGCGTGACCGCAGCCATCATGAACATCAAAAAACTCATCACCCGGCCGCGCATCTCCGCCGGAATGCGGGCCTGGATCCAGGCCATCAGCCGGACTTGCACCAGGCCGCCCAAGAGTCCGATCAGGAACATCATCGCGCAACTGGCGGCAAACGCGGCGGATAGGCCCAGGCCGATGATCAGCGCGCCCATCAGCGCGTCCGCGCAGAATACCATCCATCCCAGCCGGCCCAGCGCCTTGGGCGGCAGCAGGCTGAGCAGGGCCATGCCCAGCAGGCTGCCCGCGCCTTGGGCGGACAGCAGGGTGCCGAAATGGCCGGCGTCCAGGCCCAAGACGTTCTTGACCAGCAGCGGCAGACCGATCTGGATGGGGCCGGCGGTCAGGAAGGCGATCACCGCCCAGTAGAAGAACAGCGCGCGCAGGGTGGCGTCGCCCCAGGTCCAGGCGGCGCCGCGGCGGATGGCGCGCAGGATGCCGGCGGCGGATTGCGTCGGTGCCGGCGCAGCGGCGGCGAGCGGCCGCAGCCGGCTGAGCATCAGGCCGGCGCTCAGGAAGCAGGCGGCGCCCAAGAGGAAGGCGAGACCCAGGCCGCCGCCGGCGCGGACGCCGGGCAGGGCGATCAGCGCGCCGGCCAGCATGGGGCCGGTCAGCAAGGTGAGCTGGTTGACCGCCATGAACACGGAGTTGGCCTGTTGCAGCCTGTCTTCCGGCACGGTGTTGGGCAGCAGGGCGGCGGCCGACGGTCCGGTGAAGGCGGCGACGACGCCCATGGCGGCGGCGAAGGGATAGAGCCAGGCCAAGGGCAGCCCGCCGCGGTAGGCGGCGTAGCCTAGCAGCGCCAGCAGCGCCGCGCAGCACAGCAGCGAGCACTGGAACACCCGCCGCGGCGAGTGCCGGTCCGCCACCGCGCCGCCGACGATGATGAACACCGCGCGCGGCAGTTCCATCGCGGTGACGACCAGGCCGAGGGCGAGGCCGTCGCCGCCCAGCTGCAGCACCAGCCAGGGCAGGGCGATCAGCGCGGTCTGCTGGCCCAGGATGGAGCAGAACCAGGCGGCGGAGAGCCAGAGAAAGCGCCGGTCGCGCCAGAGCGAGGACGGCGGGGCGGCGAGGGAGGCGGACATGAGCTTAGACATGGCGTTCTCGCATCGCGCGCTCCAGGCTGTCCGCCAGCCCGGCCACATGCGGCTCGCGCAGCATGTCGGCGTGTTCGCCGGCGGCGCGGAACACCTGGACCGGGCCGGCGGCGTAGTCGGACCAGCCCAGGTCGGCCGGTCCGGCCATGCTGGCGGCCAGCCCGTCGGTGACCCACACCGCCACCGGGCAGGGCGTGGTTTGCGGCTGATGGCCGCGCAGGCTGAGCAGGTTGGCGCGGTAGACGTCGAACATCGCTTCCACCCGGCGCGGGTCCATGCCCTGGGGGAACAGGCCGGAGTCTTGCACCCGCCGGCTGAGCAGCGCGAAGCGCCCGGCGCGGTCCAGCGGCCGCAGCATGTCTTCCGAGACGGCCAGCGTTTTGCCGGTGGCGATTTCCACGGTGCGGGCCATGTAATGCAGCAGCCCGGCCTCGTCCTGGGGCAGTTCGTTCAGGAAGCCGGCGTCCGGGCGCGGCGGAGCGTCCAGCGCCGCCAGCAGGCTGACTTCGACGCCGGTCTCGACCAGCCGCCGCGCCAGCTCCGCCGCCACCGCGGCGCCGAAGGAGTGGCCGGCCAGGATCAGCGGTCCGGGCAGGCCGGCTTGCCGCACGGCGGCGGCGTAGCGTTCGGCCATGGCCGCCACGCTGTCGTCGGCGGCGACGGCCGGGTCCAGCCCCGCCGCTTGCAGGCCGTAGACGCGCCAGCGCGGCGACAGCCGCTCCACCAGCTTTTGATAGCCGATGATCTGGCCGGAGCCGTCGTGCACCAGCAGCAGGGCGCCGTCGTCGCCGTCGGTCCGGATCGGCACCAGCACCGACGGCGCGGCGGCCTGGCCGGCCTCGGCCACCAGCCGGGCGAACTCGGCGACGGTGCCGGAGGTGAACAGCGAGGCCAGCGGCAGCTCCACGCCCAGTTCCTCGCGGATGCGGGACAGCAGTTGCAGCGTCAGCAGCGAGTGGCCGCCCATGTCGAAGAAGCTGTCGTCCACGCCGATGCGCGGCAGGCCCAGAACGGCGGCGAACAGCGCGGCCAGCTGCGTTTCCAGCGGGGTGCCCGGCGCGCGATAGGCACGCGCGGCCAGCTCCGGCGCCGGCAGCGCGCGGCGGTCCAGCTTGCCGTTGGGCGTCAGCGGCAGCGCCGGCAGGCTGACCCAGGCGCTGGGAATCATGTATTCCGGCAGCCGTTCGGCCAGCGCGCGGCGCAGCGCGGCGGTGTCCGCCTCGCCGTCCGCAGGCACCAGATAGCCCACCAGCCGCGCGGCGGCGGGCGGCGCGTGATGCAGCGCCACCGCGGCGGCGGCGATGCCGGGCTGGGCGCTGAGGGCGGCTTCGATCTCGCCGGTTTCGATGCGATAACCGCGCAGCTTCAGCTGTTGGTCGCCGCGGCCCAGGTATTCGATGCGGCCGTCCGCCAGCCAGCGCGCGCGGTCGCCGGTGCGGTAGATCCGCTCGCCGCGGCGGAAGGGGTTGGGGAGGAAGCGCTCCGCGGTGAGACGCGGGCGGCGCAGATAGCCGCGGGCGACGCCGGGGCCGGCGAGATAGAGTTCGCCGGCCAGGCCGGGCGGCGTCGGCTGCAAGGCCTCGTCCAGGATGTAGGCGCGGTAGCCGGGGATGGCGCGGCCGATGTCGACGGGCTGGCCGTCGCGCGCGGCGATTTCCGTCGCGGTGCCCCAGACGGTGGCCTCGGTGGGGCCGTATTCGTTGTAGAAGCGCCGGCCTTGGCCTATCAGGTCGCCGGCCGACACCGTTTCGCCGCCGAACAGGACCGCGCGCAGCGATCCGCCCCAGCCGGCGGGCTGGGCCTGGGCCACGGTCCGGTACAGCGAGGGCAGGCTGAGCCAGACTTCGGCCCGCTCGCGCTCCACCAGGCCGGCCAGGTAGCCGGGCTCCAGCTGGCCGCCGGCGCGGCTGAGGATCAGCCGGCCGCCGCAGGCCAGCGACCAGAACAGCAGGGCCACCGAGCTATCGAAGGAGAAGGAGGGCAGCAGCAGGAAGGCGGTGCCCGGCCGCGACAGCTCCGCCGGATAGAAGGCGAGCCGTGCGGCGGTGGAGGCGTGGAGATTACCGTGCTGGATCGCCACGCCCTTGGGGACGCCGGTGGAGCCGGAGGTGTAGATCAGGTAGGCGGGGTGCTCGGGCCGCAGCGGGCGGACGCGCTCGGCGTCGGCGGGGTTGCCGTCAGGCAGCGCGGCCAGTTGCGCTTGCAGGGCCGGCTCGTCCAGATTCAGCCGCGCCGCGCCGTCCGGCAGCGTGGCGTCGCTCAGGGTCAGCACGCAGCGCGGGGAGGCGTCTTGCAGCATGAAGGCGATACGGGCCGGCGGGTAGTCCAGGTCCAGCGGCAGATAGGCGGCGCCGGCTTTCAGCGCGGCCAGCATGGCCACCACGGCGTCGGCGGAGCGCGGCAGCGCGATGGCGACGATGTCTTCCGGGCCGACGCCGAGCCGGATCAGGCCGCGCGCCAGCTGGTTGGCGCGGCGGTTGAGTTCGCCGTAGCTCAGGCTGAGGCGGTCGTCGCTCAAGGCCGTCGCTTCCGGCGCGGCGGCGGCGCTGGCCTCGATCAGGGGCAGCAGGGTGGCCGATGCGGACGCCGCGTCGCCGTCGTCCGTCAGCAGCCGCCGGCTTTCGTCCGCGTCCAGCAGCGCCAGGCGCGGCAAGGGCAGTTCCGCCTGATCGGCCATGGCCAGCAGCAAGCGTTGCAGCCGGGAGGCCAGGCTGCGCGCGCCGGCGTCGGTGAACAGGTCGACGTCGTATTCCAGCATCGCCTGCAGGCCGCCGTCGGCTTCGTGCGCGGTCAGGGTCAGGTCGAAGCGCGGCGAGCTGTCGTCGTTGGACAGGGTTTCCAGCTCCAGCCCCGGCAGGCGCAGCGTGTCCAGCGGCGCGTTCTGCAGCACCAGCATGGTCTGGAACAGCGGGTTGCGCGCCAGCGAGCGCTCCAGCCGCAGCGCGTCGACGATGGTTTCAAACGGCATGTCCTGCAGTTCGTAGGCTTCCAGCACCACGTCGCGGACCCGCGAGAGCAGTTGCAGCGCATTGGGCGCGCCGCTCAGATCGACGCGCAGCGCCAGGGTGTTGACGAAGCAGCCGATCAGGCCCTCCAGGTCCAGGTGATTGCGGTTGGCGATGGGGCTGCCTATCACCAGATCGCGCTGGCCGCTGTAGCGGGACAGCAGTTCGGCGTAGCCGGCCAGCAGCACCATGAACAGGGTGCCGCCGGCGCGCTCGGCCAGCCGGCGCAAGCTCTGGGTCTGGGCCGGGGAGAAATCGAAGCGGACGAAGCGCCCGCGGCGCGGACCGCCGGCGCCGCGCGGCCGGTCGCCCAGCAGTTCCAGCGCCGCCGGGGCGTCGGCCAGGCGCGTTTTCCAGCGCGCCAGCATCTGGTCGTAGCGTTCGCCGGACAGGGCGTCGCGCTGCCATTGGGCGAAGTCGCCGTACTGGATGGGCAGGGCGGGCAGGCTGGGCGGGCGTTGTTCCCGCGCGGCGGCGTAGAGCTCGCCGAATTCACGCACCAGCACGCCCAGCGACCAGCCGTCGGACAGCGCGTGGTGCAGCGCGATCAGCAGCGCGGCGTCGTCCGGGCCGATGCGCAGCAGGGCGAAGCGCAGCGGCGGCGCGGCCTCCAGGTCGAACTTGGGCCGGGCGAAGGCGTCGGCGGCGCGATTCAGCGCCGCGTCCAGGCTGTCGCCGGCGTCCACGCGCAGCGTCAGTTCCTGCAGTTGCGGCCCGTCGCCGCCGTCGACGATTTGCCGCAGCTCGCCGTCGCTCAGCGCGAAACGGGTGCGCAGCGCCTCGTGGCGGCGGACCACGCCGGCCAGCGCGGCGCGCAGCGCGGCCAGGTCCAGGCGGCCGCGCAGGCGCAGGCCCTGGGCGATGTTGTAGACGCCGTGTTCGCCCTGGTCCAGCCGTTCCAGGAACCAGAAGCGCTGTTGGGCGAAGGAGGCCGGCAGCGGCCGCGAGCGGTCGGCCGGCGGGATGCGGCGCTCCGGCGCGGCGGGGTCTTCCAGCGCGACGCGTGCCGCCAGCGCGGCGGCGAATTCGGCCACCGTCGGGTGTTCGAACAGGGTGCGCAGCGGCAGTTCGACGCCGAATTCGGCGCGCAGCCTGGACATGACCCGGGTGGCCAGCAGGGAGTGGCCGCCGGCTTCGAAGAAGTTCTGTTCGCGGCCCAGGCCGCCGACGCCCAGCACTTCGCCCCAGATGCGGGCCACTTCGCTTTCGGCGCGGCTGCGCGGCGGCGCGCCGGCGTCGGCGCCGCCTTGTTGGGCCTGGCCGGGTTCGGGCAAGGCGCGCCAGTCCAGCTTGCCGCTATGGGTCAGCGGCAGCTTGTCCAGGGTGACGAAGGCGGCGGGCAGCATGTAGTCGGGCAGGCGCGCGGCCAGATGGCGGCGCAGCTCGGGTCCCAGCGCGTCGCGCGGCTGGCTTTGCGCCGGGGTGTTGAAGCAGGCGGCGGGCTCGCCGTCGTCGTTCCCGTCCAGCCGTTCCAGCGCCAGCGGCGGCAAGGCGTCGGCCGCGGCGGCCAAGGCCAGGTCGAAACGGCCATCGGCGGCGTCCTCGCTCCAGCTGAGGCGGGCGGCCAGGCCGGCGGCGGCGGCTTCGGCCAGCAGTTCGGCCGGCTCGGCGGCGTCAGACGGCGCTTGCGTGCGCCAAGGCTGGCCGTCGGCGGCTTCGTCGTCGGCCGCGCTGTTGGCCGGATCATGATCCAGCCAGGCGAGGAAGCGGTTGACCTCGGCGGCGCGACGGTTGGCCAGGCCGGGCCGCAAGCGCGAGGCGTCGGCGGCCGGCGCGGCGGCGGCGCTCGGCGCGCCCTTGCTCAGCACCACGTCGTAGCGGTAGGTGGTCAGCTCGCAATCGCCGCCGTCTTCCTTCAGGCGGATTTCGATCGCGGCGATGTCGCCGCGGCGGCGCGCCAGGCGGCGGAACAGCGCCGGGTCCACCAGCAGTTCCTTTTCCTCGGCGATCAGCGCGTCCAGTTGACGGCGCAGTTCCGCCCGCGTCGAGCGGGCGACGGCGGGCAGGCGGCGCAGCAGGCGGCTGGCCTGGAAGTGGCGCAGCAGGCCCAGGTGGCGCAGATCGCCCAGCAGCAGTTTGCCGCCGGGGCGCAGCCGCGCCAGCGCCTGGTCCACCACGTCCAGGAAGTAGGCGGCGTCGGGGAAGTACTGCGCCACGGAATTGACGATCACGGTGTCGAAGTCGTCCGGCAGGCCGGCCAGCTCGCGGGCTTCGCGCCGCTCCAGCGTCACCTGCTCCAGGCCGCGCGCGGCCACGGTGCGGCCCAGGCGCTCCAGCGCGCGGGCGGAGAAGTCCAGGCCGTGGTAATGCTCGCAGTCCGGGGCGACGGCGAGCAGCAGCATGCCGCTGCCGACGCCGATTTCCAGCACCCGGCGCGGGTTCAGCGCGCGGATGCGGCTCAGGATCTCGTCGCGCCAGCGCCGCATGTGCTCGGCGGGAATCAGCGCGTTGTCGTAGGAGTCGGTCCAGCCGACCAGATCGAGGTCGGCGTCCTCGGCCGGCGCGTCCTCGTAGATCATGTCGAAGGCGGGCAGCCAGCCCTTGTCCTTGTCCTTGGCGGCGGCGTCCACGCCGCTGCGCTTGGCGACGTAGGCGACCAGCCGCGCCTGGTCGCCGTCGCCGCGCACCACCACGGCGGCTTCCGCCACCGCCGGGTGCTGGCTGAGCAGGGCCTGGATTTCGGCGGTTTCGATGCGGAAGCCGCGCAGCTTGACCTGTTGGTCGGCGCGGCCGCGGTATTCCAGCTCGCCGCGCGGGGTGACGCGCGCCAGATCGCCGCTGCGGTAGAAGCGCAGGCCGCTGTCCAGGTGCGGGTCCGGCATGAAGCGCTGGGCGCTCAGCTCCGGCTGGTTGACGTAGCCCAGCGCCACGCCGGCGCCGCCCACGTGGATTTCGCCCACCATGCCCGGCGGCACCGGCTGCAGGGCGTCGTCCAGCAGACGGATGCACAGATCGGGCAGCGCCGCGCCGATCACGCTGCCCAGCTTGCGCTTGATCTCGGGCAGGCCGATGCGGCGGAAGGTCACGTGCACGGTGGTTTCGGTGATGCCGTACATATTGATCAGCCGCGGGTAGTCGTCGCCGTGGCGGTCCAGCCAGGGTTCCAGGCTGCTGAGGTCCAGCGCTTCGCCGCCGAAGACGACGTAGCGCAGCGCCAGATCGCCTTCGCGCGGGTTCGCTTCCTCGGCGGCCATCAATTGGCGGAAGGCCGACGGGGTCTGGCTCAGCACGGTGACTTTTTCCTCGCACAACAGCTGGTAGAAGGCGTCCGAGGAGCGGGCCAGCAGCGGCGGCACGATCAGCAGCACGCCGCCGTGGGCCAGCGCGCCCCAGATTTCCCATACCGAGAAATCGAAGGCGTAGGAGTGGAACAGCGTCCACACTTCGCGCGGGCCGAAGCGGAACAGCTCGGCGCTGCCGGAGAACAGCCGGGCGCAGTTGCGGTGGCTGACCGCCACGCCCTTGGGCCGGCCGGTGGAGCCGGAGGTGTAGATGATGTAGGCCAGGCCGTCCGGGTCGTCGCCGGCCGGCAGCGCCGCCGCCGGCGCGGGTTCCGCCGCGTCCAGGGTCAGCAGCGGGCCGGCGAAGGGCGGCAGCGAGGGCGCCAGCGCCTCGGTGCTGAGCACGGCGCGCGCGCCGCTGTCTTCCAGAATGTAGCGGATGCGGTCGGCCGGATAGGCCGGGTCCATCGGCACATAGCCGGCGCCGGCCTTGAGCGCGGCCAGCACGCCGATCAGCATTTCGAAGGAGGGCGTCAGCCACAGGCCCACCGGTTCGCCCGGCCGCACGCCGGCGGCCGCCAGCCGCCGCGCGGCGGCGTCCGACAGCCGATCCAGCTCGCCGTAGCTCAGCTCTCGGCCGTCGCAGCGCAGCGCCGCGGCGTCGGCGTGCCGTGCGGCGAAGCGGCTGAAGGCGCGGTGCACCGGCTCGCAATCGACGGCGGCGGCCTGCCGCGGCAGGGTCAGCAGGGCGGCGGCCTGCTGCGGCGTGGTCAGCGGCAGCGCGGCCAGCGGCGCGTCCGGCTGACGGCTGGCGGCGTCCAGCAGCAGGCTCAGTTGTTCGGCGAGGCGCTCCACCGAGAGCCGCTCGAACAGCGCGGTGTTGTAGGAGAACGCGCCGGACAGGCCGTCCTCGGTCTCGCGCATGAACAGCTCCAGATCGAAACGGGCGGCCTCCTGGCTCAGCACCGGAGTCAGCCGCAGCCCGTCCAGCGTCGGCATCGCCGCCGGGATGTTGAGCAGGGTGAAGGCGACCTGGAACAGCGGGTTGCGGCTGGGGTCGCGGCTGGCCTGGCCCAGCGCGCCGACCAGTTGGTCGTAGGGCACGGCGGCGTGCTCCACCGCGTCGCGCATGGTGTCCGATTGCCGGCGCGCGAACTGGCGGAAGCTGTCCGCGGGGCCGATGCGGCCGCGGATCACCAGCATATTGGCGAAGAAGCCGATCAGCCCCTCGGTTTCCACCCGCTCGCGGCCGGCCAGCGAGGTGCCGATGGCCAGATCGTCCTGACGCGCGTGGCGGGCCAGCAGCGCCTGGAAGGCGGACAGCAGCAGGCAGAACAGGGTGGTGCGTTCGGCCGCCGCCAGCCGGCGCAGGCGCTCGGCGGTATCGGCGCCGATGTCGAAGCCCACGGTGGCGCCGTCGAAGCCCTGCACCGGCGGCCGCGGCTTGTCGGTGGGCAGCTCCAGCGTGGGCAGGCCGGCCAGCTGGGTTTTCCAGTAGGCGAGGTCGGCGTCCCAGCGGTCTTGCCGGCCGTTGGCGTGCTGCCAGCGCGCGTAGTCCAGGTACTGGATGGGCAGCTCGGGCAGTTCCGGCGCGCGGCCGCGGCTGAGCGCGGCGTAGGCGCGGGCCGCCTCGTCCATCAGCACCGTCAGCGACCAGGCGTCGCCGACGATGTGATGCAGGGTCAGCACCACCGCGTGTTCGTCCGCCGCCAGCTTCAGCAGCGCGATGCGCAGCGGCTGGCCGACGGACAGGTCGAAGGCGTGGGCGCTTTCGCGGCGCGCCAGCGCCTCCAGCCGGGAGGCGGCTTCTTCGGCCGGCAGGCCGGACCAGTCCAGGCGCTCGATGGCCGCGCGGCCGGCCGGCTGCGGGATCTGCGCCGCCGCGCCGTCCACTTCGCGGATGGCGGTGCGCAGCGAGGCGTGGCGCGCCACCACGCAATCAAAGGCCCGGCACAGCGCGTCCGCCTGCAAGGCGCCGCTCAGGCGGAAGGCGGAGCAGATATTGTAGGCGGCGGCGCCGGCGCTCAATTGGTGCAGGAACCAGAGCCGCTGTTGTTGGAAGGACAGCGGGCCGGAGGCGGCGTCGCCGCGGGCGATCCGCCCGCCGTCGACGGGCGCGGGGGCCGGGAGCAAGACGTCCAGTTCTTGTTCCAGCAAATGGTCGAGAAGGTCCAGGTCGTTATCGTTCCAATCGCTAACGCTCATTTCAATGGCTTTCCAGGTGATGTGTTGTCGGCGCCCATCGGGCTGCGCGTCCATCGCGCCCGATTTGATTTCGATTATTTTTCGAGGTCTGTAAAAATATTCAATTTATGCGGTATATTCTTTGGCGGGTTTTGTGAGTCGGTATTCTCCGATTTAAACAATTCCAATTAGCAATGTTTTGGTTGGATAAATAGATTTATTTAGAAACTGTTTTAATTTTCTAGCGACGGCACGGAGGTTGATATGACGCAGGACGCGATGAACGAAACCAAATACATCGTGGTGGTGAATCACGAGGAGCAATATTCGATATGGCCGGAATATCGCGACATTCCAGCCGGCTGGCGCTCGCTTGGCGTCAGCGGCGCGGAACAGGAGTGTCTGGACTATATTGAAAAGAATTGGACGGATATGCGTCCCTTGAGCCTGAGGCAGTTCATGCAGGAAAATCAAACGGCTTCCCCTTCCGCGAATTAATGGTTTCTATGTCTTGTTTTTGAAGTCGCCGCATCGCGGCGACTTTTTCATTGCAAAGGCAGCCGTCGCGTCAGCCAGGGCAGCAGCAGCCGGTTCAGCCGGGACAAGAGCCGGTGGCGCAGGTCCAGCCAGTTGAGGTCCATGTGGTGGCGGGCGTAGCCGCCGTCGGGATCGTCGGCCGGCGGCCAGGAGCTGCCGTCCGGCGTGGGCGAGCCGGGTTCGAAGTAATAGCCGGGGCAGCACAGCGTGGCCGCGTCGTCCAGGCAGCCGCTTTGCTGCACGCACCAGGTGAAGAAGCGCGGCCCCACGGTGACGGCGGTGCGCATCGCCGGCGATTCGCGCAGCCGGGCCGGCATCGCCGGGTCCAGCGGCGCGCACTGGCCGGCGGCCAGCCGGTCCAGCACGGTGTCCCACAAGGGGTGGCCGGGCGCGCTGCCTATCAGCGCGTTGTTGAAGCCGTGGGTGCGCGACAGGATCAGCCGCCTCTCCGGCAGCAGCGGGTCTATGGGCCGCAGGTTTTCGATGTCCATGTCGATGTAGAAGCCGCCGTGCAGCGCCAGGAACAGATAGCGCGCGGCGTCTATGCGCTGGATGTCGCGCTCGAAGCCGGCGTAGCGAGCCGCGAACCAGGGATAGTGTTCGTCGACCAGCGCCTGCATCTTGGGCGCGTCCCAGAACACGAACTCCCAGTCCGGATGGCGTCGCATCCAGCTGTCGCGGTAGCGGCGGTATTTGTCCGGCAGCGCGGCGGCGCCTTGATACCAGATCTGATGGATGCGGCGCGGAATGCCCGCCTCCGGCGCGGAAAGTGTCGGCTTCACGAGAAGGTCGCTCCGCCGTCGATGGCGATGATGCGGCCGTTGAAGTAATCGCATTCGATGATGAATTTCAGCCCCTGCCAGATTTCCGCCGGCTCGGCCATGCGCCGCAGCGGCACCTGGGCGATCAAGTCCTCGCGGGTGGCCGGCGCCAGGCCCGCCGCCATCGGGGTGTCGGTCAGGCCGGGCGCGAGGCCGGCCACGCGAATGCCGAAGGGCGCCAGTTCCAGCGCCCAGGTCCGGGTCAGCGCGTCCAGGCCGGCCTTGGACGCCGCGTAGTTGGACTGGCCGGGATTGCCGGCGCTGGTGACCGAGGAGACGTTGACGATCAGGCCCGGCGTCTTGAGGCCGGACTCCACGCGGGCGGCGGCGAATTCTCGGCTCAGCAGATAGGGCGCGGTCAGATTGGCGTCCAGCACCGCCCGCCATTGCGCGGTGGGCAGCTTGCGGACGAAGCCTTCCACGTCCAGCCTCACCAGCCAGCCGTCGCGCAGGATGCCGGCGTTGTTGACCAGCAGATTGGCCGGCTCCGCGTCCTCAGACGCCGTTTTCAGAAAGGCGCGGACCGCGGCTTCCTGGCTCACGTCCAGCACCGAGCCGCGCACCGCGCCGGGCAGGCCGGCGGCGTCTTCCTCCAGCCGGCGCAGGCCGGCGGCGTCCAGGTCGGCGGCGTGGACCCGCGCGCCGGCGCGGGCCAGTTCCAGCGCGAAGGCGCGGCCGATGCCGCTGGCGGCGCCGCTGACGATGGCGTTGATGTGTTCCAGTTTCATTCTGCGGTTTCCATGGTGGTGGTTTGGGCGGCGGCCTGGCGCAGCGCGTCGCGCTCGGCGTCGGACATGCCGCGCAGCTTCAGGTAGACGGCGGCGATCTTGGCGGCCAGGCCGGGCGCGGACTCGCGTTCGGCCAGCAGCGCGGCCAGGGCGCGCGGGGTCTGGGCGTGGAAGGTGGCGCGCAGCGGCAGGGTCTGCCGGAAGATTTTGTTGACGCGCACCTGGATGCGGGTGGCCAGCAGCGAATGGCCGCCCAGCTCGAAAAAGTCGTCGTCGGCGGCGACGCCGGCGCGTTCGAACACTTCTTCCCACAGCGCGCACACCGCTTGCTCCAGCGCGCCCTGGGGCGCGCTGCCGGCGCGGGTCGGCGCGTTCGCCGCCGGTTCGGGCAGGGCCTTGCGGTCCAGCTTGAGGTTGGCCGTCAGCGGCAGCCGCTCCAGGGTGACAAAGCGGCTGGGCAGCATATAGCCGGGCAGCGCGGCGGACAGCCGGGCGCGGACCCGCTGCAAGGCGGCCGGATCGGCCTCGTCGCCGGCGCGCCAGGCGCCGCTGTCGTCCGGCACCAAATAGGCGATCAGCCGGGCGTGGCCTTGCGGGTCGCGGCGGACGGCCGCCGCGGCCTGGCGCACGCCGGGCAGCTCGCGCAGCCTGGTTTCCACTTCCTCCAGCTCCAGCCGGAAGCCGTTGAGCTTGGCCTGGCCGTCCAGCCGGCCCAGCACGCGGACCTCGCCGTTCGGCAGCAGGCAGGCCAGGTCGCCGCTGCGGTAGACGCGGGCGCCGGGCCGGCCGGCCAGCGGATCGGGGAGGAAACGGGCGGCGGTTTGCGCCGGCGCGCCCAGATAGCCCAGCGCCAGGCCGTCGCCGCCTATGCGCAGTTCGCCGGCCAGATGCGGCGGCAGCGGCTGGTCGTGGTGGTCGGCCGTCCACAGCGTGGTGCGGCGGATGGCGTGGCCGGCCGGCGGCGGCAGCTGGCCGCCGTCCACCCGGTGCAGCGCGGACCAGATGGTGGTTTCGGTGGGCCCGTAGACGTTCCACAACGCGGCGCCGGCGTCCAGCAGCGCGCGGGCCAGATCGGCGGGCAGCGCCTCGCCGCCGCACCAGGCGCGCAGGCCGGGCGCCGGCTTCCAGCCGGCTTCCAGCAGCATGCGCCAGCTGGCCGGCGTGGCCTGGATCACGCCGGCGTCGCGGCGCGCGGCCTCGGCGGCCAGCGCCGGGCCGTCCCCGGCGGCCGAGGCCGGCGCGATGGCGACCGTGCCGCCGCAGACCAGGGGCAGCAGCAGTTCCAGCGCCGCGATGTCGAAGGACCAGGTGGTGACCGACAGCAAGACGTCGTCGGCGCCGAAGCCGGGCTCGGCGCTGAAATGCCGCAGGATGTTGGCCAGCGAGCGATGGGCGATCTGCACGCCCTTGGGCCGGCCGGTGCTGCCGGAGGTGAACAGGGTGTAGGCCGGCGCTTCCGGGTGGAGCGCGTCGCCGGGCAGCGGGCCCTCGTCGATGTCCGCGGCTGCGGGCGGCAGGGGCGCGGGCAGCGTCAACAGCTTGGCGGAGGCGGGCCAGCCGGAGGCGTCGCCGTCGACGAGGATCAGGCCGGGGCGGGCGTCTTCCAGGATGGCGTCGCGGCGCAGCGGCGGCAGCGCCGGGTCCAGCGGCAGGTATTGCGCGCCGGCCCACAGCGTGGCCAGCAGCGCGGTCAGCGCGCGCGCGTCCGGCGGCAGCGCCAGCGCCACGGTGTCGCCCGGGGACACCCCGTCGGCGATCAGCCGGCGCGCCAGCGCGCGCGCGCCGCTCACCAGTTGGCCGTAGCTCAGGCTGCCGTCCTCGGCGGCGACCGCGATCTTGCCCGGCTTGAGCCGCGCGGCGGCGCTCAGCATGGCGAGCACGGTGTCGCCGTCCGGCGGCGGGAAGGCGGCCGGCGGCGTCGGCTCGGCCAGGCGCAGATCGCCGACGCGGTCCGCGCCGTCGGCGATCTGGCGCAGCAGCCGCGGCAGCGCGTGCAGCAGCGCGTCCACGCGTTCCGCCTCGATGCGGCCGGCGTCGAAGACGCCGTCCAGCTCGATGGCGTCGGCGCCGGGTTTGACGTAGAGGGTCAGCGGGTAGTTGGATTGCTCGCGCGCGGAGGCCGAGCCCACGCGCAGCGCCTGGGCGGCGTCGCCGACCTCGGCGCGGATCGGGTAGTTCTCATAGACCAGCACCGCGTCGAACAGCGGCTGGCGCGCGGACAGGCCGCTCCAGCGCTGAATGTCCACCAGGGCGCTGGCTTCGTGCGGCACCAGCCGGCTTTGGGCGTCTTGCAGCCGGCCGAGGAAATCGCCGATAGGCTGCGCGGCCGAGCAGTCGGCGCGCAGCGGCAGGGTGGCGATGAACAGGCCGACGGCGGCGTCGCGGCCGGGCAGCGATTCGGGCCGGCCGGACATGGTGACGCCGAACACCAGATCGTCGCAGCGGCCGATGCGGGACAGGGCCACCGCCAGCGCGCCCTGGAACAGGGTGTTGAGCGTGACTTTGCGTTCGCGAGCGGTCTTGCGCAGCGCGGCGCCCAGTTCCGGGCTCAGCCGCAGCGACTGGGAGCGCGGCCGGGCCGGGCCGCCGGCCGGCAGCAGGGCCAGATCGGCCGCGGCGGCGTAGCCGCTGAAGTAGTCGCGCCAGAAGGCTTGCTGGGCCTGGCGGTCGCTATGCGCGCGCAGCCATTTGATGAAGCGTCCGAAGGAGGGCGCCGGCGGCAGCGCCGCGCTCTGGCCCTGGCTCAGTCCGCGGTACAGGGCCAGCGCCTCGTCGAAGACGACGGCCATGGACCAGCCGTCCAGCAGCGCGTGGTGATGGGTCCAGACCAGCCGCCACGGCGCGCCGTTACGCGTCAGCAGCGCGAGGCGCATCAGGGGCGGGGCGTCCAGCGCGAAGCCGGCGGCGCGGTCGGCGGCCAGATAGCGTTCCAGCGCGGCCTCGTCCGGCGTTTCGCGGACCGAGAACGGCAGCGCGGGCGCGCGGTGGACCCGCTGCAGCGGCGCGGCCAGCCCTTCCCAGGCGAAGCTGACGCGCAGCGCGTCGTGTCGCGCCAGCACCTGTTCCCAGGCTTGGCGCAGCAAGGCCGGGTCCACCGCGCCGTCCAGTTCGGCGACGACTTGCTCGATATAGACGCCGGCCGGGCCGGCGGCGGCTTCCATCCGCGAGTGGAACAGCATGCCTTCCTGCACCGGGGTCAGCGACCACAGGTCGACGATGTCGCCATGCGCGCCCAGCGCCGCGGGCAGGCCGGCCTCGTCCAGCGCGGCCAGTGGGAAATCGTCCGGGGTCAGGGCCGACGCCGCTGTGTCGGCGTCGGCGTCCAGGCTCAGCAGCGCCAGCAGCCGCTGCCGCGTCTGGCGGGCGAGGGCTTCCACCGTCGCGCGCGGCAGGGCGGCGCGGCCGTAGTTCCAGCGCAGCGACAGCTTGCCGTCGCTGACCAGGGCCACGATGTCGATCAGCCGCGGGCGCAGGCCGTCCGGGTCTTCCATCGCGCCTACTGATTCCGGCGCCGGCGCCAGCGCGCCGTCGGCCGGCAGGCTGGCGTCGAACTGGCCCAGGTAGTTGAAGGCGATCTGCGGCTCCGGAGCGGCGGCCAGCGCGCGGGCGTCGGCGTCGTCCGCCTGCCGCAGCGCGCCGTAGCCGGCGCCGCCGGCCGGCACCGCGCGCAGCGTCTGCTTGACCCGGCGCAGCAGGCGCTGCGGCGTGGCTTCGGCCAGGCCGCTCACGGTCAGCGGGTACAGGGCGGTGAACCAGCCCACGGTGCGGGAGAGGTCCAGCGTCTCGTCGTCGCGGCCGTGGCCTTCCATGGTGACGGACAGCGCGTCGGCGTCCAGCCAGTCGCGCAGCGCGCCCAGCGCCGCCGCCAGCAGCATTTCCTCGGCGCTGGCGCGCAGCGCTCCGCCGCGGAGCAGGGCGGCGGTTTCGCCGCCGTCCAGCGACAGTTCCACGGTGTCGGCCGCGCCGTAGCGGTTGTCGCGTTCCGCCTCCGCCGTCAGCGGGACGCGGACCGCGTCGGCGGCCAGCCGCGCCTGGTCTAGCCAGTAAGCGCGTTCTTCGGCGGAGGGCGCGCGCGGGCGCAGCGCCCAATGGCCGAAGCCGACGCCCGCCGGCGGCGGGGCCACGCCGGCCAGCAGGCCGGCGAGATCCTGCAACAGCACGCGCCAGGACACGCCGTCCACGATCAAATGATGGATGAGCAACAGCAGCCGGCCGGCTTCGCCGTCGCCGCAGTCGAAGTGCACGGCCCGCAGCAGCGGCCCGCGTTCCAGATCCAACTCCCGCTGCGCCGCCTCGGCGCGGGCCTCGATGGCGGCGGCGCGCTCCGCGGCCGGCAGCGCGCTCAGATCGACGCGTTCCAGCCAGTCTTCTTCGCGCAAGGCCTCGCGCGGCGCGTAGTGTTGACGCCAGCCTTCGGCGCCGGCGGCGAAGCGCAGGCGGAAGGCGTCGTGGCTTTGTTCCAGCCGCAGCAGGGCGTCGCGCAGCGCCGGCGCGGAGACGCCGGCGGCCACGCTCAGCAGCAGCGCCTGGTTCCAGTGGCCGGGACGCGGCAGGGCGCTTAGGCGTTCAAAGAACCAGTGCTGGGCCGGGGTCAGCGGCAGCGGCGCGCCGGACGGAATCTCCGGCAGTTCGGCTTCCGGCCGCGCCGGGCGGACCTGGGCGGCCAGTTCGGCGACGGTGGGATGGCTGAAGATGTCGCGCGCGGCCAGCGCCAGGCCGGCCTGGCGGGCCTGGGCCACGATCTGCAGGCCGAGGATGGAGTCCCCGCCCAATTGGAAGAAGTTGTCGTCGGCGCCGATCTCCTCGCGGCCCAGCACTTGTTGCCAGATCGCGGCCAGAGCCCGCTCTTGCGGGGTGTCGGGCGCGCGGCCGCGGGCCGGGGACGCCGCGTCCGTCTGCGGCGCCGGCAAGGCGGCGCGGTCGGTCTTGCCGTTGGGGCCGACCGGCCATTGCCGCAGCGCGATCCATTGCGCCGGCAGCATGTATTCCGGCAAGCGCAGGCGCAGCGCCGCCAGCATGGCCGCGCGCCAGTCGCCGGCCTCGGCCTCCGGCGTCAGCCGGACGTAGGCGGCCAGCCGGTCCGCGCCGGAGCGGTCGCGGTAGAGCGCGGCGGCGGCTTGGTGCACGCCGGGGCAGGCGGCGAGGCCGGCCTCGATCTCCTCCAGCTCCACCCGCTGGCCGCGCAGCTTGACCTGGCCGTCGGCGCGGCCCAGGTATTCCAGCGCGCCGTCCGGCAGCAGGCGCACGATGTCGCCGCTGCGGTATAGGCGGCCGCCGGGCAGCGGCGACAGCGGGTCCGGGATAAAACGCCGCGCGGTCTGCGCCGGCTGGCCCAGATAGCCGCGCGCCAGGCCGCAGCCGGCGATGTAGAGTTCGCCGCGCACGCCGGGCGGCACCGGATTGAGGCGGGCGTCCAGCACGTGGAAGACGACGCCGTCTATGGGCTGGCCGATGCCGACGGCGAGCGCCGGCGGGTCCGAGCGCAGGTATTCCGCGCTGGAAGCGTCGATGGCGGTTTCGGTGGGGCCGTAGAGATTGACCAGCGGGATGTCCAGCGCGGCGTGGAAGCGGGCCAGGGTGACGGCCGGCAGCGCTTCGCCGCCGACGAAGACCCGGCGCAGCGCGCGGCAGCCGGCGAAGTCCGGCATCGCCAGCAGCACGGCCAGCAGGCTGGGCACCAGCTGCAGCACGGTGACGCCTTGTTCGCGCACGGCGCGGATCAGGTAGTCCGGGTCGCGGTGGCCGTCCTCGGCCGCCAGCAGCAGCTTCGCGCCCTGGGTCAGCGGCGCCCAGAATTCCCATACCGAGGCGTCGAAACCCACCGGGGTTTTCTGCAGCACCGCGTCGTCCGCGTCCAGCGGGTAGCGGCGCTTCATCCAGGCCATGTGGTTGTCCAGCGCGGCGCGGCCGACGGCGACGCCCTTGGGGCGGCCGCTGGAGCCGGAGGTGAACAGCAGATAGGCCAGCGCGTCGCCGTGGACCGGCGCGACGGGGGCGGCCGCGTCTTCATCGTTCAGATCTCCGGCCAGGTTTGCTTGCAAGACGGCGCAGCCGGGCGGCGCGTCAGCGGCGGGGTCCAGGCTGAGCAGCAGGGCCGGCGCGGCCTCTTGCAGGATGTCGCGGCGGCGCGCTTCCGGCTGGCCGCGGTCCAGCGGCAGATAGGCGGCGCCGGCTTTCAGCGTCGCCAGCATCGCCACCACCAGCTCGGGCGAGCGCGGCAAGTCCAGCGCCACCACCGCGTCCGGGCCGGCGCCGTGCGCCAGCAGCCGGCGCGCCAGCCGATTGGCGCGGGCGTCCAGTTCGGCGTAGCTCAGCGTCGCGCCCTCGCCGGCCACGGCCACGGCGTCCGGGCGTTGCCGCGCGACGGCGGCGATGGCCTGCGGCACCGAGAAGTCGGCGAGGCCGGCGGACGGGCCGCGTAGCGGCTTGGGCGCGCTCTCCGTCAGCGGCGCGTCCAGGCACAGGGCGTCCGGGTTCCGCGTCAGCGCCTCGGCGGCGGCCAGGTAGAGCCGGCCGATGGCGGCCACTTGCGCGTCGGGGAAGGCCGCGCGGTCGTAGGAAAAGCCCAGGGTGACGGCGCCCTCGGCGCGGCTGGCGCTGAAGGTGACCGCCAGCGGGATGTCCACCGCTTCCAGGCGGCTGCTGTCCAGCACTTCCAGCGCGCCGGCCTCGCCCAGTTCGCGGTAGACGTGGAAGTCCACGTAGTTGAAGGAGGCTTCGAAGCGGGCGGCTTCGCCCAGCTTGAGGATGTCCGCCAGCGGGAAGAAGCGGCGGGGCAGGCTGTTGCCCTCCGCCGCCATGGTTTCCGCCAGCAGCGCGCGCCAGCTGCCGCCGACGCGGACGCGCAGCGGCAGGGTGTTGAGGAAGAGGCCCAGCGCTTCGGCGCCGTCGGCGTCGGCCGGGCGGCCGTTGCTGACCAGGCCGGTGACGATTTCGTCCTGGCCGCACAAGCAGGCCAGCGCGCGGGCGTGCACCGCCAGCAACAGGGTCTTCAGCGGCAGGCCGCTGTCGGCGGCCAGGCGGATCAGCGCGGCGGCGACCGCGGCCGGGAAACCGATTTCCTGCGCGCCCACCCTGGACTTGCCCGCCGGCGCGGCATGCTGCGGCCAGCGCGGAATGGCGGCGGACGGCAGGCCGCTCAATTGGGCGCGCCAGTAAGCCTGCTGCGCCGGATCGGCCAGCGCCGCCCGCTCCGCGGCGACGAAGTCGCGGAAGGCCGCGCGCGGAGCCGGCGCGGGGCCGGTCTGGCCGCGCATCCGTTTGAACAGGGCCGCGCACAGGGTGGCCACGCTCCAGCCGTCCAGGATGGCGTGGTGGAAGGCCAGCGTCAGCTGCCACTCGTCGTCGGCCAGCCGCAGGCAGCCGACGCGCAGCAGCGGCGGCCGCTCCGGCGCGAAGCGCTGCTCGCTCAATTGCCGCAGCTGGCTGGCCACGGCCTCGTCCCGCTGCTGCGGCGACAGGCCGCGCAGGTCGTCGATGTCCAGACTGGGCGTCAGATCGCGCCAAACCAGCTGCAGCGGCTGGGAGTAGCCGGCCAGCGCGAAGCCGGTGCGCAGCAGCGGGTGTTCGCGGCTCAGCTCCGTCAGCGCCTGGCGCAGGCGTTCCGGGGCGATGTCGGCGCGCAGCCGGTGGGAGAACACATCGTGGTACAGATTGCGGCCGTCGTCGTATTCATTGTGGAACAGCATGCCGGCCTGCAGTCTGGCCAGCGGCAGCGCGTCTTCCACCTCGGGCGGCAGCCGCGCGCGGTCGGCGGCGTCTATCAGCGCGAAGGGCGGCAGGACCGGGTCCGGCGCGCTGGTGTTTTCGTCTTCGCCTTCGCCCATCGCCTCGACGATGGCGGCGATGGTGCCGTGGCGGAAAATGTCCTGGATGCTCAGCGGGCAGCCGCGCTCCTTGGCCAGGCCGGCGATGCGCACGCTGCGGATGGAGTCGCCGCCCAGCGAGAAATAATTGTCGTGGATGCCGACGCGGGGCAGGCCCAGCACCTGGCTCCAGATCTCGGCCAGCAGCTGTTGTCTGGGGGTGGCGGCGGGGACGTAGGGTGTGTCCAGCGCCGAGCGCGCGCCCTGCGGCGACGGCAGCGCGCGCGCGTTCACCTTGCCGTTGAGGGTGAGCGGAAACTCGGCCAGCGCGATGAAGGCCGCCGGAATCATGTGGGCCGGCAAGCGCGAGGTCAGATGGCGGCGCAAGGCGTCGGCGCCGGCCGCGGCCGGGTCGTCGGCGCGCAGATAGGCGATGAGTTGGTCGTCGGCGGCGACGAGGTGAACGTCGCTCACCGCCGGATGGCTCAGCAGCGCGGCGCGCACTTCGCCCAGCTCGATGCGGAAGCCGCGGATCTTCACTTGATGGTCGATGCGGCCGCAGTAGAGCAGTTCGCCGTCGGCGCTGCGCCGCGCCAGATCGCCGGAACGGTAGCGCCGTTCCGCGCCGACGCCGGGAAAACGCTCGGCGTTCAATTGCGGGCGGTTCAGATAGCCTAGGCTGACGCCGGCGCCGCCGACCAGGATTTCGCCGGGCGCGCCCAAGGGCACGGGGTGGCCGCAGGGGTCCGCCAGCTCCAGGCTCAGGTCGTCCAGCGGCTCGCCTATCGGGCTGAGCTCGCCGCCGGCCTCAAGATCGGCGGCGCGGATGCGGCGGAAGGTGACGTGGACGGTGGTTTCGGTGATGCCGTACATATTGGCCAGCCGCGGGCCGTCGTCGCCGTGTCGTTCCAGCCACGGGCCCAATTCCGCCAGCCGCAGCGCCTCGCCGCCGAAGATCACCCAGCGCAGCGCCGACGGATGCGGCAGCGGCGCGGCGCTTTCCGCGGCGATCGCCAGCTTGAACGCCGACGGGGTCTGGTTCAGCACGGTGACGCCCTCGCGGCCCAGCAGTTCGACGAAGGCGGCCGGATCGCGGCTGAGTTCGCGCGGCACCACCACGCAGCGGCCGCCGTAGAGCAGCGCGCCCCAGATTTCCCATACCGAGAAATCGAAGGCGAAGGAGTGGAAATAAGTCCAGACGTCGTTCTCGTCGAAGGCGAAATGGCGGGCGCTGGCGGAGAACAAACGCAGCACGTTGCGGTGGGAAACCAGCACGCCCTTGGGCTGGCCGGTGGAGCCGGAGGTGTAGATCACGTAAGCGCCGTGCCCGGCTTCCAGGCCGGCGGGCGGCCGCGCCGCCGGTCTGGCGCCGCAGCCTATTTCCGCCAGCGACAGGCAGCGGTGTTCCGCCGGCAGCCGCGGCCTGAGTTCGGCGTCGGTCAGCGTGAGCAAAGCCTGGCTGTCGTCCAGCTGATAGGCCAGCCGCTCTGCCGGATAATCCGGGTCCAGCGGCAGATAGACGCCGCCGGCCAGCGTCACGCCCAGCATGGCGGCGATCTGCGCGGCGGAGCGCGGCAGGCAGATGCCCACCCTGACGCCGGGCGCGACGCCGTCCTGGCGCAAGCGTTCCGCGATGGCGGCGGCCTGGGCGCGCAGCTGCCGGTAGCTCAGCGTCGCGGGGCCGTCGCTGACGGCGACGCGGTCCGGAAAACGCTCGGCGGCGGCCAGGAAGGCGGCGGCCAGGGTGTCCGGCCCGCCGCGGCCGGCCGGCGGGAGCGGCGCGGGCGGCTGAACCGCGCTGGGCCGAACCAGGCCCAGCTCGCGCAGCGCGGCGTCCGGCCGCGCGGCGATCTGGCGCAGCAGCTCCAGATAGGCCTCGGCCAGCGCCGCGGCCGGCGCCTCGTCCACCCGCGCGCGGTCGAAGCCCAGCTTCAAGCTCAAGCCGTCCGCGCCCGGCACCAGGGTCAGGGTCAGCGGGTAGTGGGTGCGCTCGCGCTGGGAGACGTCGGAAATCCGGAAGCCCAAGCCGTCCGAGGGCAGGGCGTCGCCTATCGGGAAGTTGTCTATCGCCACCAGGGTTTCGAACAGCGGCTGGCCGCGCGGCACGCCGCTGTGGCGCTGGACGTCGGCCAGATCGCTGTGCGACAGCGATTGCAGCTCCAGCTGGCGGCGCTGCACCTCGGCCAGCCATTGCGGCAGCGCGGCGTCGGCCGGCGTCGCCAGGCGCAGCGGCAGGGAGTTGATCAACAGGCCCGCCATGCCGTCCACGCCGGGCAGATCGATGGCGCGGCCGGACAGGGTGAGGCCGAAGACCACGTCGTCCTGGCGCGCGTAGCGGCTGAGCAGGATGGCCCAGGCGCCCAGCAGCAGGGTGCCCGGCGTCACCCGGCAGCGTTCGGCGGCGGCGGCGAGGTCGCCGTCGACGCGGTAGTCCAGCCCTCGTTCGATCTGGCCGACGTCGGCGCCGGCCAAGGCGCCCGGCAGCGCAGGCCGGTCCAGGCCCAGCGGCGTCGGCGCGGCGAGATCGCCCAGCAGGGCGCGCCAGCGGCGGGCGGCGGCGTCCTGGTCCTGGCGGCCCAGCCAGCTCAGATAGGCGGAGAAGGGCGGCGGCGGCGGCGGCAGCGCCGCGCCGGACAGCAGCGCGAAGTAATCGCGCATCAGGATGGGCAGCGACCAGCCGTCCAGCAGAATGTGATGGTGGCTCCAGATCAGCCGCCATTCCGCCGGCCCGTAGCGCAGCAGCGTCAGCCGCATCAGCGGCGGCCGGTTCAGCTGGAAGCCGCGGCGGCGGTCTTCGTCCAGCAGCGCCTCCAGCCGCCGCTCGCGCTCGGCCGCATCGTCTTGGCTCCAGTCGTGAACGGCCAGCGGCGCGCGGGCGCGGCGGAACACCACCTGGCGCGGCTCGGCCTGTCCCTTGGTGACGAAGGCGGTGCGCAGGATGGGATGGCGTTCGGCCAGCCGCTCCAGCGCGTCGGCCATGGCGGCGGGGTCCACCGCGCCGTCCAGCCGGCAGATCAATTGCTCGAAATAGACCGGCGAGCCGGGCGCGAACAAGGTGTGGAACAGCACGCCGCGTTGCAGCGGGCTCAGGGGCAGGATGTCCTGGATCTGGTCTTTGAGGTTCGGTGTGCTTGTCATGGTCATTCGATGTCGGTGAGGTCGTCCAGCAAGGCGGCCAATTCGTTCTCTTCCAGCGCGACGCCGGCGAAGTCCGAGGTGTGGTAGGCGACGGCGGGCAGGCCGCCGGCGCGGCAGAGCGCGGCCAGTTCTTCCAGCGCCAGGCGGCACTGTTCGGCCAGGGCCGGGGTGTCGTGGGCGTCGGCGTAGTCGAAGTCCAGCCGCAGGCGGCCTTTCTCGATGCGGGCGTTGACGGCGACGGCGTGCGGCAGCCGCTGGCGCGGGTCTTGCGCCGGTCCGGCCTCCCGCGCCGACAGCCGCGCGCGCAGCCGCGGCAGCACGCCGTCGGCGGCGTCGTCCAGCCGGCCCAGATAGTTGAAGCTGAGCGGCCGCGGCGGCGCCTGGTCCAGCGCGGCGGCCTGGGCCGGATCGCCCAGATAGCGCAGCGCGCCGAAGCCGATGCCGCCGCCGGGCACGCCGCGCAGCGCGGCCTTGGCCGCCGCCGCCGCCGGCTCCCAGCCGTCGCCGGCCGGTTCTATGCGCAGCGGGTGCAGGCAGGTGAACCAGCCCACGCTGCGCGACAGATCGGGCGCGGGGCCCGCCGCCGCGCCGCGGCCGTGGTTTTCCAGGTCCAGGGCGAGCGCGGGCAGGCCGCTCAGCCGGTGCCAGGCCAGGGTCAGCGCCGCCAGCAGCAGTTCCTGCGGCTGGGCGCGGTAGCGTTCCGCGCCGCCTTCCAGCAGCGCGGCGCTGGCGTCGGCGTCCAGGCTGACCGTCGCGCGGCGGCGTTCCGCCACGCGGCCGACGGCAGAGAGTCCGGGCGGCGCGGCCAGCGGGGCGACGGCGGCGCGCCAATAGCCGAGTTCGCCGGCCAGCGCGGGCGCGGCTTCCGCCAGCGAGCGCGCCCAGGCCCGGTAGCTGACGGCCACCGGCGGCAGCGAGATCTCTACGCCGTCCGCGGCCTGGCCGTAGGCCTGGTCCAGGTCGTCCAGCAGAATGCGCCAGGACACCACGTCCACTACCCAGTGGTGGGCGATCAGCAGCAGTTCGGGGCGGCCGTCCGGCCCGGCCTCGATCAGCACGGCGCGCAGCAGCGGGCCGCGCTCCAGGTCCAGCGATGCTTGCAAGCGCGCGCCGTGGGCTTGCAGCTCCGCCTCGCGCGCGGCCGCTTCCGTTTCCCGCAGCGTCAGCGTTTCAAGCGGCGGCGCGGCGCGCGGGCCGTAATGCTGGCTCCAGCCGCCGTCGGGCTCGCGGCGCAGCCTCAGGCGCAGCGCGTCGTGCCGCAGGGCCACGGCCGTCAGCGCCGCCCGCAGCGCGGCCGGGTCCGCGGCGGCGTCCAGGCTCAGCCGCAGGCTGAGGTTCCAGTGCTGCGGCGCGGGCCAGTCTTGTTGCAGGAACCAGCGCTGGATGGGCGCCAGCGGCGCCTCGGCCTGTTCCGGCTCCTCGATGTGGGTCCGCCGCGCTGTCGCGCCGGCCACCGCCGCCAGTCCGGCCACCGTGGGATGGGCGAACAGCGCGCGCGGCTCGATGTCGAAACCGGCCTGCTTGGCGCGCGAGACGATTTGCAGGGCCAGGATGGAATCGCCGCCGGCGGCGAAATAATTGTCGTGAACGCCGATGCCGCCGCGTCCCAGCGCCGAGCGCCAGATCTCCAGCAGCGCGGCCTCGGCCGGGCTCAGCGCGGCGTCCGCGTCCGGCGCGTCCGGCGCGGCGTCTTCCGGCGACGGCAGCGCCGCGCGGTCTATCTTGCCGGCCGGGGTCAGCGGCCATTGGCGCAGGATCAGGATGGCCTGCGGCAGCTCGTGGGCCGGCAGCCGGGCGGCCAGGTGTTCGCGCAGCGCGGCGGCGTCGGCGGCGGCCTCCGGCTTGAGCCGGGCGTAGGCCAGCAGCTGGCGGCGCTCGCCGTCCCTGCGGATCAGCGCCAGCGCCTCGTCCACGTCCGGATGGGCGCTGAGCGCGGCGGCGACGCCGTCCAGCTCGATGCGGTAGCCGCGGTGCTTGACCTGGCCGCCGGCGCGGCCCAGGAAGCGGATGCCGCCGTCGGGCAGGTATTCACCCAGGTCGCCGCTGCGGTACAGCCGCGCGCCGGGCAGGCCGGACACCGCGTCCGGCACGAAGCTGGCGGCGGTGCGGCCGGGCTGGCCGATATAGCCGCGCGCCAGCGCCTCGCCGCCGATGTGCAGCTCGCCGGGCACGCCGGGCGGCACCAGGCCGCCCCAGCGGTCCAGCAGATAGAGGCGGACGCCGGCCATGCCGCGGCCTATGGACGGCAGCGGCTCGAGCGCGTCGCAGGCCTGCATGCTGGCGCAGACCGTGGCCTCGGTCGGGCCGTAGGCGTTGACCACGCGGCGCTTGGCGGCCCAGCGCGCCAGCAGGCCGGGCGCGGCGGTTTCGCCGGCGGAGATCAGGGTGCGCAGGCCGGGCAGATCGTCTTGCTCCAGCGCCGCCAGCAGCGCCGGCGGCAGGGTGGCGTGGGTCAGGCCGTGACGCCGCGCGGCGCGGCGCAGCGCGCCGGCCGGGTCTTGCGCGGCGTCGGCTTCCGGCAGGCACAGGGCCGCGCCGCTGCCCAGGGCCATGAAGATTTCCGACACCGAGGCGTCGAAGCTCAGCGGGGCGAACTGATAGACGCGGCTGCCGGCGTCCACCTGGAAAACCTCGCATTGGGCGCGGCAGAGGTTGGCGACGCCGCGATGGCTGACGCCCACGCCCTTGGGCCAGCCGGTGGAGCCTGAGGTGTAGATCAGATAGGCCAGATTGTCGACGCCGGCGGCGCAGGGCGGCGCGGTGTCCTGCGCGGCGTCCGGCGAGTCGGTGGCTTGATCCAGCAAGAGCAGGCGGGCCGGCAGCCGGCTCAGCGTCGGCAGCAGGCGCGTTTCGCTGAGCAGGATGGCGGCGCCGCTGTCGGCCAGCATATAGTCCAGCCGTTCGGCCGGATAGGCCGGGTCCAGCGGCAGATAGACGGCGCCGGCCTTCAGCGTGGCCAGCAGCGCCGTCACCGCGTCCGCGCCGCGCGGCAGCAGCACGCCCACCACGGTTTCCGGGCCGGCGCCCAGCGCTTGCAGCCGGTGGGCCAGTTGGTTGGCGCGGCGCTCCAGTCCGGCGTAATCGAGCGCGCCGTTCTCGTCCAGCAGCGCCGGCGCGCGCGGCGCGGCGGCGGCCTGACGCTCGAACAGGCGCTGCGCCAGTTCCGGCGAGGCCAGCGGCGGCCGGGCGGCGTCGGCGATCCGCGCCCGCCGCGTGTCCGCGGGCAGCAGCTCGATGGAGGCGACGGCGGCGTCCGGCGCGGCGACCATGCGTTCCGCCACCGCAAGCCAGCGTTGCAGCAATTCCTCGGCCGCCGCGTCGGCGACGCGGCTGCGGTCGAAGGTGAGCTTGACGGTCAGGGCCGCGCCGGGGATCACGGCCAGCGTCAGCGGGTAGTTGGTGTGCTCGCTGAAGCGCGGCGTTTCAAAGCCCAGGCCGGCGGCCTCGTCGCGCAGCAGCGCGTCGGCGGGGTAGTTCTCGAAGACCAGCAGCGAGTCGAACAACTGGGCGTTGTCGCGGCCGGCCCAGCGCTGGACGTCCACCAGCCGGTTGTGGGCGTAGTCCTGCACCCGGGCCTGATCGGCCTGCACCTGGGCCAGCAGCGCGCGCGCGTCGGCGGCCGGGTTGAGCCGCACCCGCAAGGGCAGGGTGTTGATGAACAGCCCTATCATTTCGCCTATGCCGGGCAGATCGCCGTTGCGGCCGGACAGGGCCGCGCCGAACACGATGTCCTCGCCGTGGCCGCTGCGCGCCAGGGTCAGCGCCCAGGCGGCCTGGAACAGGGTGTTCAGCGTGCTGGCGCAAGCCTGCATCGCGGCGGCGGCGCGCGCGCTCCACTCCGGCGACAGCCGGATTTCCCGCTCGACGAAGTCGGCGCCGCCGCCGGCGGGGCCGGCAAGCAGGGTGGGCTGTTCCAGTCCGGAGAAATAGCGGCGCCAGAAGCGCTCGTCCGAGCGGGCGCGGCGGCCGGCGCGGTCCAGCCAGCCGATATAGGCGGAGAACGGCCGCGCCGGCGGCAGGGCCGGGGCCTCGCCGCGGCTGAGCGCGCGGTACAGGGTCAGCAGCTCGCGGAAGAACAGCGGCAGCGACCAGCCGTCCAGCAGCAGGTGGTGATAGCTCCAGATCCAGCGCCAGCGGTCCTGGCCCAGGCGGATCAGCGCCAGCCGCATCAGCGGCGCGGCGTCCAGCGCGAACGGCCGCGCGGCGTCGGCGGCCAGATAGTCGGCCAGCGCGGCCTCGGGCTCGGCCAGGCCGGACCAGTCCAGCCGGCTGATCGGCAGCGGCGCCGCGCGCATCGCCGCCTGCAGCGGCTGGGCCAGGCCCTGCCAGTGGAAGCCGGAGCGCAGCAGCGGATGACGCGCCAGCATCGCGCGCCAGGCCTCGGCGAAGGCGTCCGGGTCCAGCGGGCCGTTGACCACGCTGCTGAGCTGTTCCAGATAAGCGCCGTCGGCGGCGTCGGCCACGCTGTGGAACAGCATGCCCTGTTGCAGCGGGGACAGCGGATAGAGGTCGTCGAAAGGGCCGCTCCGGCGCGCCAGCTCCTCCACGGCGGCCTGTTCCAGCCGCGCCAGCGGGTAATCGGCGGCCAGCAGCGGCGCGGCCTCGATCTCGTCCAGCGCCAGCGCGAGTTCGCGGGCGAAGGCGTCGGCCCAGCCGGCGACGGTGGCCGCTTCGAACTGGCCGCCGGGGTAGCGCCAGTCCACGCGCAGCCTGCCGTCCAGCACCACCAGCACCAGGTCCAGCGCGAAGGGGCGCAGGTTGGCGGCGGCGCGTTCGCCGGCAATCAGTTCGGGCCGCAGTTGGAACCAGGCGTTGTCGACGCCGCGCGGCGCGCCCAGGTAATTGAAGCTGATTTCCGGCAGGCCGGCCGCGTCCAGCCGCCGGCGCGCCTCTTTGTCCGGCCCCAGCCAGCGCGCCTGGCCGTATTCCGGCGCGATGGGGGTCAACAGCGACAAGGGCGCGGCGATGGCGGCCAAGAGTTCGGCCGCGCCGGCGGCGGCGGCGTCGCCGGCCACGCTCAGCGGATACAGCGCGGTGAACCAGCCCATGGTGCGGGACAGGTCCAGGCCGGATTCCGCGTCGCGGCCATGGTGTTCCAGCGTCACCGCGAAGCGCGGCGCGTCTAGCCGGGAGGCCAGCGCGCGCCATAAGGCCAACAGCAGCAGGGCGCTGACGCGCTGGCCGGCGGCGCGGGCGCCGGCGGCCAGCAGGCGGCCGGTCAAGGCCGCGTCCAGCTCGCGGCTGAGCAGCCGCGAGGCGGCTTCGGTATTGGCCGCCGGCGCAGCGAAGTCGCGGCGCAGCGTCGGGAAGCCGGCCGCGGCCTGGCCGAGCCAGGGCGCGGGGTCCGCCTCGGCGGCGTCGGCCCGCTGCCGCTCCGCCCAGCGCCGCCAGTTGGCGGGCACGGCGGCGAGCCGCGGGGCTTCGCCGCGCGTCAGCGCGTCCAGCGCTTGCGTCAGATCGTCCAGCAGAATGCCCCAGGACACCGCGTCCACCGCCAGATGGTGGACGATCAGCGCCAGCAGCGGCGCTTGCCGGCCGCGGCGCAGCAAGAGCGCGCGGGCCAGCGGGCCGGCGTCCGGGTCCAGCTGGCGCTGGGCCTGTTCTATCGCCGCGCGCGCGGCCTCCTCGCTCTCGTCCGTCAGCTCCAGTTCGCGGCAGGGCCAGCCGCCGGCCGCCTCGGCCAGCGTCGGCTCCGGCGCGAAGCGCAGGCGGAAAGCGTCGTGGCGCGCGGCCACGGCGTCGAGCGCGGCTTGCAGCCGGGCCGCGTCCACGGGGCGGGCCAGTTGCAGCGCCAGCGCCTGGTTCCAATGCCGCGGTTCGGCCAGCTCCTGGCCGGCGAACCAGCGCTGGATGGGCGTGGCCGGCAGCGGGCCGGCGGCCGCGGCGTCTTCCTCGGCCGCCGCCGTGCTGAGCGCGGCGGCCAGCTGGCGGATGCTGGGCTCCAGCAGCAGCTGGCGCGGACTCAGCGCCAGGCCTTGCGCGCGAGCGCGGGCGACCACTTGCAGGGAGAGGATGGAATCGCCGCCGAGGGCGAAGAAGTTGTCGTCGATGCCGGGCAGCGGCACGGCGAGGACGTCGGCCCAGATCTGGGCCAGCGCGCGTTCGGCGTCCGAGCGGGCTTCGACGCGCAGGGCGGCGTTGGCCGCTTGCGGCGCCGGCAGCGCGGCGCGGTCCACCTTGCCGTGATGGGTCAGCGGGAAACGCTCCAGCGCCACGATGACGGCGGGCAGCATGTGTTCGGGCAGCTCGGCGGCCAGCGCGGCGCGCAAGGCGGCCGGCTCGGCGTCGCCGACGGCGTAGGCAACCAGCCGCGGTTCGCCGGCGGCGGGGCGGTCCAACAGCACCAGCGCCTCGCGCACCGCGGGCAGCCGGCACAGCGCGGCCTCGATTTCGCCCAGCTCGATGCGGAAACCGCGCAGCTTGACCTGATGATCGGCGCGGCCCAGGTATTCGATCTCGCCGTCGGCGCGGCGGCGAGCCAGATCGCCGGAGCGATAGAGGCGGGAGCCGTCGGCGGCGAAGGGATTGGGCAGGAAACGGGAGGAGGTCAGCGCCGGACGGTTCCAGTAACCGCGGGCGACGCCGGGTCCGCCGACATAGATCTCGCCGGGCACGCCGACGGGCACCGGCTGCAGGAAGCGGTCCAGCAGATGGAAGGCCAGATCGGCAATCGGCTGGCCGATCACCTGACCGCGACGAGCGTCGAGATCGGCTTGGCGGATGGCGCGCTGGGTCACATGCACGGTGGTTTCGGTGATGCCGTACATATTGACCAGCTCGGGACGCTGATCGCCGCGTTGTTGGAACCAGGGTTCCAGGCTGGCCAGCTCCAGCGCCTCGCCGCCGAAGATCACCAGGCGCAAGTCCGGCAAGGCGTGCTCTGCGGCGGTGGGAATCAACTGGCGGAAGGCGGCCGGGGTCTGGTTCAACACCGAGACCCGGTGCTGTTGCAGCCAGCCGGCGAAAGCCTCGGGCGAACGGGACACCCAATAAGGCACCACCAGGCAAGTGCCGCCAAACAGCAGCGGCCCCCAGATCTCCCATACCGAGAAATCGAAGGCGTAGGAGTGGAACAGCGACCACACATCGTCGGGGCCGAAAGCGAAGCGCTCCGAGGTGGCGGCGATCAATCGGACCACATTGTGATGGCTGACCACGCAACCCTTGGGGGTGCCGGTGGAGCCGGAGGTGTAGATGACGTAGGCGGCCTGCTGCGGATGCAGGCGGCGCGGCGGCGGGGTGTCGTCGCCGGAGGAGACGGCGACGTCCAGCCAGCGCAGCGCGAGGCCGGCGGGTAGGGCGTCGGCGGATTCGGCGTCGCCGACGACGACGTGGATGGCGCTGTCGCGGACCAGAAACTCCAGGCGCTCGGCGGGATAGCCTGGGTCCAGCGGCACATAGGCGGCGCCGGCCTTGAGGATGGCGAGGATGGCGACCAGCAGATCCGGCTGGCGTTGGCAGCAGAGTCCGACGCGCTGCTCGGGTCGCACGCCGAGTTGCAGCAATTGCCGGGCCAGCTGATTGGCGCGGGCGTCCAGCTCGCGGTAGCGCAGCGCGGCGGTGTCGCCCTGGACGGCGACGCGCTCGGGGAAGGCCTGGGCGGCGTGTTCGAACCAGCTGCAAAGATCAGGATGCGGCGGCGCGACGACGAGAGGCGTCGGGCCCAGGGCCTGGGCGGCTTGTTCGGCGTTCAGCAGCGGCAGCCGCGCCAGCGGGCAATCCGGCTGCGCCGTCGCCGCCTGCAATAGCTGGCGATAGTGTTCCAGCCAGCGGGCGGCGGTGTCGGCGCCGATCAGGCCGGCGCGGTATTCCAGCGTGGCGCGCAGGCCGTCGCCGTCCGGCTCCAGCATCAGGCTCAGGTCGAACTTGGCGTCGGCGGGAAACAGCGGCAGCGCTTCCGCTTCCACGCCCCGCCAGTCCAGGCGGCCCAGCGGCGCGTTCTGCAGCGCGAACAGAGCGCGGAACGGCGCGTCCTGGGCCTGGGCGCGCGGGCCGGCCAGCTTCACCACTTGATCGAAGGGCGCGTGCTGATGGGCGAAGGCGTCCAGGCAGCCGGCGCGGTTGCGCGCCAGCAATTGGGCGAAGCTGGGCGCGCCGCTCAAATCCTGGCGCAGGATCAGGGTGTTGACGAAGAAGCCCAGGGTTTGTTCGAACTCGGCGCGGTCGCGGTTGGCCACCGGGCTGCCGACGCAGATGTCCTCGCGTCCGCTCAGCCGCTGCAGCAGTGCCTGGAAGCCGGACAGCAGGGCCATGAACAAGGTGGCGTCGGCGGCGCGGGCCTGGACGCGCAGCGCCTCGGTCAGCGTGGCCGGCAGCGTCAGGCTGACGTGGCCGGCGGCCTCGCTCCGGCTTGGGCCGGCGGCGTAATCGCCGGGCAGCTCCATCTCGCCGTCCAGGCCGGCCAGCCGTTCGCGCCAGTAGCTCAAGGCCTCGTCGTCTTGGACGCGGGTTTCGCGTTCCCATTCCGAGAAATCGGCGTATTGCAGCGCCTCGGGCAGGGCCGGCGCGGGCAGGCCGGCGGCCAGCGCCGGATAGAGCGCGCCCAGCTCGCGCACCAGCACGCCCAGCGACCAGCCGTCGCAGGCGATGTGATGGATCACGATGGACAGCACATGGTGTTGCGGGCCGAGGACGAACAGGCGGGCCCGGATCACCGGATCGCGCCGCAAATCAAAGCGCAGGGCGGCTTCCGCGCGCAGCAGCGCCGTCAGGGCGGCCTCGTCGCAGGCGCTGCGCGGCAGTTCGCAGCCGGCTTCCGGGCGGATCAATTGGCAGGGTTCGCCGTCGATCAGATCGTATTGGGTGCGCAGGATCTCGTGGCGCGCCACCAGGGCGCCCAGCGCGGCTTGCAGCGCGTCGGCGTCCAGCGCGCCGCGCAGGCGCAGGGCCAGCGGGATGTGGTAGGCGGTGGAGTCCGGCTCAAGGTCCGTCAGCGTCCATAAGCGGCGCTGGGCGCCGGATTGCGGGAAAACATAGGCGTCGAAAGAGGCGTGGGCGTCGATTGCGTTCATGGTTGGCCTTGCTTGGACTGCTGGAATGAGGTGTCGCCGTCGGCGCCGGGGGTGACGCGCGCCAGTTGGCGGCGCGCCGGCCGTACCGGCGCGGCGGCCGAGGCCTGGCCGCGCAGCGCGTCGGCGGCTTGCGCCAGTTCCGCCGCGCGCGGATGTTCGAACAAGAGGCGCAGCGGCAGCGGCACGCCCAGGCGCTCGCGCAGCCGGTTGGCGGCGCGCACCGCCAGGATGGAGTCGCCGCCCAGCTCGAAGAAGCTCTCGTCGCGGCTCACTTGCGGCAGCTGCAACAGCTCGGCGAAGGCTTCGGCCACCAGGTATTCGCTGGGCGTGCGCGGCGCTTCGAAGGCGCGCCGGGCCAGCGGCTCCGGCGCCGGCAGCGCGGCGCGGTCCACCTTGCCGTGATGGGTCAGCGGGAAGCGCTCCAGCGTCACGATGACGGCGGGCAGCATATGCTCGGGCAGTTCGGCGGCCAGCGCGGCGCGCAGCGCGGCCGGCTCGGCGTCGCCGACGGCGTAGGCGACCAGGCGCGGTTCGCCGGCGGCGGGGCGGTCCAGCAGCACCAGCGCCTCGCGCACCGCGG
>NZ_JBMDJX010000038.1:0-35086 GCF_057809415.1 Chromobacterium sp. FG22
GAGTCCAGGATTGTGATTCCTGTTGTCGTGGGTTCGAGCCCCATCATCCACCCCAAATCTTAAAAAAAACCCGGCCAAACGCCGGGTTTTTTCATTTTAGCGACTCATAAGGTCAGTTTTGGGCCTTGTCTGACAGTTCAAGCTCCGTATAATCGAATACATTTGCATGACACCGCTTGACTGACGACGACACCCACCACCATGACCACCATGCAGCCGATCAAGCGCCAGACGCTCACCAGTGCCGTAACCGAATCCCTGCGCCAGCGCATTCTCTCCGGGGAGTTCGCCGATGGCCAACAACTGCGCCAAGAGGCGCTGTCCAATGAATACGGCGTCAGCCGGGTGCCGGTGCGCGAGGCGCTGCGCCAGCTGGAAGCCGAAGGCCTGATCCAGATCATCGACCACAAGGGCGCGCTGGTGTCCAAGCTGTCGCTGGAAGACGTGCTGGAGCTGCTGGAAATCCGCGCGATGCTGGAAGGTTCGGTGCTCAAAGCCGCCATCCCCTGTCACACCAAGGCCGATCACGATCTGGCCCAGCAAACCCTGCGCGAATTCGAACAAGCGCTGCGCAACAACGACGTGCGCCACTGGGGGGAATTGAACTCCCGCTTCCACCTGGCCTTGTACCGCGCCGCCAAGCGGCCCAACACGCTGGCGCTGATCGAGCAGCTGCACAACAAGACCGACCGCTACACCAGGATGCAGATCCTGTTCACTCGCACCATGGAGCGGGCGCACGAGGAGCACAGCAAGCTGCTGGAACTGTCCCGCCAGGGCAAGGCCGACGAGGCGGCGGAATTCATCCGCTTCCACATCCTGTCCGCCGGCCACGCGCTGGAAGACTATCTGCGCGGACAGAGCCAGCAAGCCGCCCTGAGTTGAGGCCGCTGCGCGTTCAGATTTTTTGAATCTGACGCGCAATTCTTTGCGCTATCAAGCGCGTCGGCGGCGCGCAATAATCCGGCCATGTAAACCGCCGGACGCCAGTCCGGCCCCACAGGGAGACATGGCCATGCAACACCCATTCATCAGCCGGGAAGCGGAAGGCCTGGTCAACGGCCAGGCGGTGTCGGACGGCGCAGGCGTGCGCCTGCTGCGCGTGCTCGGCTCCGATCAGCAAAGGCGGCTGGACCCTTTCCTGATGCTGGACGAATTCCGTTCCGACAATCCCGACGACTACATCGCCGGCTTTCCCAGCCATCCGCACCGCGGCTTCGAAACCATCACCTATATGCTGGCCGGCCGCATGCGCCACCGCGACAATACCGGCCAGGAAGGCCTGCTCGGCCCCGGCGGCGTGCAATGGATGACCGCCGGCCGCGGCATCGTGCATTCCGAACTGCCGGAACAAGAGGATGGCCTGATGCACGGCTTCCAGCTGTGGCTGAACCTGCCGGCGGAGCGCAAGCTGCGCGCGCCGTGGTATCGCGACATCCCCGCCGCCGAGATTCCGTCTGCGCCGGCCCAAGGCGAGGCCCGCCTGATCGCCGGCCACTGGCGCGGCCAGGCCGGCGCGGTGGAACGCGAAGCCACCGAACCGCTGTACCTGGACCTGCGTCTGGACGCCGGCGGCGAAGAGACGCTGGAAATCCCCGCCGGCCACAACGCCTTCCTCTATGTTTATCAGGGTGAGATCGCCGTCGGCGCGCAACAGCGCGGCGTCAAGGCAAGGCAGATGGCGGTACTGGACAACCGCGCCGACAGCGACGGCGTCAGCCTCCGCGCCGCGGCCGACAGCCGCTTGCTGCTGATTGCCGGCAAGCCCCTGGGCGAACCCATCGCGCAATGGGGCCCCTTCGTGATGAATACGCGCGAACAAGTGGAAGAAGCGATAGCCGATTTTCGCGACGGCCGCTTCTGACCCTCAAACCCTAAGCTGGAGCCGCCATGCCGCTGCTTACCCAAACCATCGCCAGCCTGGACCGCGACATCGGCTTTCCGGTGCGCCGGCTGCTACCCACCCGCCAGGCGCGCCGCGTCGGCCCCTTCGTGTTTCTCGATCACATGGGCCCGGCCCGTTTCGCCGCCGAAGGCAGCGCCGGCGATGTGCGGCCGCATCCTCACATCGGCCTGGCCACCGTCACCTATCTGTTCTCCGGCGCGATGATGCATCGCGACAGCCTGGGCACGGTGCAGCGCATCGCGCCCGGCGCGGTCAATCTGATGACCGCCGGCAGCGGCATCACCCACTCCGAGCGGGTGCCGGCCGACATCCGCCAGCAAGGCGTGGCGGTGGAAGGCATGCAGCTGTGGCTGGCGCTGCCGGATGAACTGGAGGAATGCGAGCCGGCCTTCGCCCATTACCCGGCCGAGGACTTGCCGCGCTGGAACCAAGACGGGGTGGAACTGAACCTGCTGATGGGCGAAGGCTGGAGCCGTCGCTCGCCGGTCGCCTATCCGCTGCCGGTGTTCTACGCCAGCGCCGCCATGCCGGCCGGCGCGCGGCTGGCGCTGCCGGAAGGCGTGGACGAACTGGCCGCCTATGTCGCCGCCGGCGAACTGGACGTGGACGGCGCTGTGCTGAACGCCAACGAATTGGGCCTGCTGCAAACCGGCCAGGGCGGCGAACTGATCGCGCGGCGCGACAGCCGGGTGATGCTGCTGGGCGGCACGCCGCCGGCCAGCCCGCGCTATCTGGACTGGAACTTCGTGTCCAGCCGCCGCGAGCGGCTGGCCCAGGCGCGCGCGGACTGGATCGCCCAGCATTTCCCGATGGTGCCGGGCGAGACCGAGTTCATCCCCTTGTGAGAGCGGCCGGCTAAAAACAAAACCCCCGCCAGTTGCCCGGCGGGGGTTTTCGCTTGGATCAAGCGTCTTACTTGCTCTGGATGCCGCCCTTCACCACGGTCGGCGTATTCTCATGCTCGGCGCGGATCAGCGGCGCCTTGCCGGAAGTCACGTCGCTGACCGCCTGCTTCAGGATGCCGGACGGGGTGCTGTTCAGCTTGACCCCGCCGCCGCCCTTGTAGCTCTCGGTAGCGATGTCGGCGGTTTCCACCTTGGAATCGCCCAGGTCCACCTTGCCGTTGGCGGACGACACGGTCGCGCCGGTCAGCTGGGTCTTGCCGCCCACTTGCAGGGTCACGCCGTCGGCGCCGGCGATGCCGGTGACCGTGCCCACCGAGTTGTCGCGCTTGACGCTGACGTCCACGTCGGCCTTCAGCTCGGTGCCCTTGTCCTGGGCGTTCAGCAGCTTGTCCTTCAGCGTATTGCCGCCTTTGCGCGCCAGCGTGTCCAGCGTGCCGGACTTGGCCGGGCCGGAAGTCGGCTGCTCGGGCAGGGTGACGGTTTCGCTGTTGGCGTTGAAGCTCACCGCATTGGTGGTGTCTTCCTTCAGGCCCTTGTTGAAGGCCAGGCTGTCGTACTTCTCCTTCACCTTGTCGGACGCGGCGTTGACCAGCTCGGCGCCCTTCTCTTTCACCTTGTCCTTCAGCGGACCGGCCTTGTCGGCGGCCTGATCGACCAGGCTGGCCTCCTTGCCGTTGGAGCTGTTGACGCCCAGCGCCACGTCCACCTTCACGCTATTGTCGCGATCCTGACGGCTTTCCAGCGCCAGCTTGCCGCCCACCTGGCCAGTGACGGTCTTGCCGCTGACATTGGCGCCGGCCAGGGTGGCGTTGCCTTCGGCGTTCAGTTCCACTTGCTGCTTGGCGGTCACGCTGGCGTTGGCGTTGCTCAGCTTGTCCTGCTGATCCACCTTCACCTCCAGGCCGGCCTTGATGTCGTGCACGTTCTTGGTGCTGTCAGGTTTGATCTGGCCGTTTTCCTTGTCGCTGCTGGCCTTGTTGCCGCCGCCGATATTGCCGGCCACGCTCCAGTTGTTGCGTTGGCTGCTGGACTGCGCCGACTCCAGGCGGATATCGCCCTGGCTGTCCAGCTTGGCGCTGTCGCCCTGCACCTGAGTGCCGCTCAGGCGGATGCCGCCGCTGCCGGCCGCTATGCTGGCTTTGCCGCCGCTGACCACGCTGCCGCCGGTCTGGCTGCGGCTGGACTCGTCGGTGCTGGCGTAATTGCCGCCGGCGCCCACATTGAAGCCCTTGCTCGCCTTCTCCTGGCCATTGCTCTGGCTGCCGCCGGCCTTGAGATCGAAGCCCCACTGGCTGCCGGACTTGTCGGCGCTGGATTCGGCGGCCTTGAACTCCACCTTGTCGCCCTGCAGCGTCACGTCGCCGCGGCTGGCGATCTTATCGCCCTGCAGACCCAGCTTGCCGCCGGCCGTCAAGCTCACGCCGGCATCGGCGTCCACGCCGCCGGTCACGGCGGTGCTGGACTTGGCTTGCTGCTTGTCCACGTTCACCGCCACCGCGCCGCTGCCGCCGACATTCTTGCCGCCGCCCTCGATCGGACTGGTGGTGATGGCCAGATTGGCCTTGCCGCCCACGGTGCGCTGCTCGCTGCTGCTGCTGCTGTTGGCCTGGCTGAAGCTCAGGTCGCCGCCGGCGTTGACGCTGGCCGCGCCCTTGCCGCCGGCGATGGTCACGCCCTGGTAAGCGGCGTTGTTGTCCACGTCCACCTTGACGCCGTTGCCGGCGCGGATGCCGCCGGTGACCGCGGTGGAGCTGGACGAGGCGCTCGTCACCGTGCTGCCGCTGCCGGCCGCCTTGACGTTCACGTCCTCGCCGGTGGTGGTGTAGACGCGCACGCCGACATCGGCCTCGGTCTTGCTGCCGCTCTGGCTCTGGGTATTGGCCGCGGCGCTGAACTGATGGCTGTCCGCCTTAATCTCCACCGTGTTGCCGGCCTGGTACTGGGTGCCTTGATCGCTGAGTCCGGCCTTGGCGTCCACCTTGATATTGCCGCCGTTCAGGCTGCTGGCCTGCGCGGTGCTGGATTGGCGGGTCTCCGAGCCGACGCCGGCCTTGACGCCGACATCCACGCCCAGATTGGCCGCGCCCAGATCGCCGGCGGCGCCTGCCGCGCCGATCACATCGCCCTTGGCCACTTTTTCGCCGGCCGCCACCAGCGGACGGGTCACGCCGCTGTAATCGGCGTTGACGCCCACTTCCACGCCCCAATGACTGCTGTCGGTAGTGGTTTTCTGGCTGCTGTTGGCCGCCTGGTTGTCGATGCGGCCGCCGGCCAGCTTGATGTCGCCATCAGCCTTGACCTGGGCGCCCTGGTTGCGGATGTCGCCGTCGCCGTTGCCGGCCACGATGCTGACCCCGCCCTTGGAGTTGATCGCGCTGACCTGGGCCGCGCTGCTGTCGGACTGGCTGCGGCTGTTCTTCTGGTCCACGCCCAGCGCCACGCCGGTCTTGTCCAGGCCGGCGTCGATATAGAGGCCGCCGCCGGTGACGCTGCTGCTCTTGCTTTCCTTCACCGTATCCTGCGCCGCGTTCAGGCTGACGTTCTGGCCGCTGAGGGCCGCGCCGCCGGCGCCGGCGTTCAGCTTGGAGCCGGTCACCGTCAGATCGCCCTGGGCATTGAGCGCCACCTTGTCGCCGGACAGCGTCGCCGCCTGGTTCTGGGTCGCGTCGCGGTCCACGCTGCTGCTGCTGTGCTCGATGCGCACGCCGCCGCGGTACTGCTTGTCGCCGGTGATTTCGCCGACGCCGCGCAGCGCCAGCTCGGTGTCCTTGCTCTTCACCGTGTCGCGGGTCTGCGACGCCGCCACCTTGATGTCGCCGTTGGCGGCCACGTTCAATTCGCCGCCTGCGCGCACCTGGCTGCCGCTGATCGCCACGTCCTTGGCGGACTGGATGCTCAGATTGGTGTCGGACTTCAGCTCGGCGTTGACCGCCTGCTGCTGGCTGGCGTTGCCCTTGCTGCTGCTCTTGGTGATGTTGAAGGCGGTGCCGCTGCGCTGATCGGTGCGGGTTTGCGATTGGTTGACCACGCTGTCGATGCTGATGTCGCCGTTGCGGCTGATCGCCACCGCGTCCCGCTCGCCGCGGGCGCGGCTGCCGGCGATGGCCACGCTGTCGCCGCGCAGCGTCAGCTTGCCGCCGGCGGTCAGATCGCTGCCGGTGTTGACGGTGTCGGTCTTGCCGTTGTCGCGGTTGCCGCCGCCGCCGATGCCGCCCCAGTACACCTGGTCGTTGCGCTGGCTGTTCTGGCTCGTCGTCTGCTGCACGCCCAGGCCGAGCGCGCCGCCCGCGTCCAGGGAGGCGTCGCGGCCGGCGGCCAGCTTGGCCGCCTTGGCGTCGATGTCGCCGCTGGCGCGGATATCCAGATCGCGGCCGGCGCGCAGCTGGCTTTGCGCCAGGCGTTGCTCGCTGGAAGCATGGTCCCAAGAGCCGGTTTCCAGGCTGGCGCCGTCGTTCTTGCGATTGCCCCTATCGCTGCGGGTATCGGTTTCCGTCACGCCGCTCAGCTTCACGCCGCCGTCGGCCTGCAGGCGGATGTCCTGGCCGGCGCTGACGCTGCCGCCGCGGATGGCGATCTGGCCGCGCGGCTGCGCGCCGTCCACCGCCTGGTTGTCCGCCGCCGTTGCCGCCGCGGTCAGCGTGGCGTCCTGCTCGGCGCGGATGCGCACGCCTTCCTGACGCTGGCTGGTTTCGCTTTGGTCGCGGTTATAGGCCCAGGAGTTTTTCCAGGCGTGATTGCTGTTGCTGGACGCGCTGTCCGCCACTTGGCTGTCCAGCGTCAAATCCTTGCCGCTGAGCGCCACATTGCGGCCATTGATGTCGGTGGCGGCCAAGGTCGCCGCGTCGCCGGCGCTGAGGCTCACATCGTCGCGCGCGCTGATGACGCTGCGCTTGATGCGGGTATCGCTGCCATTGCTGGCGGTATTGCTTTCACCGGTTTTCCAGATAAACCAGCTCTCGTCGTGGCCGCTGTCTTGGGTGGTGGAGGTTTCCGCCCGGCCGCGGCTGTCGATCTGGCGCGCGGCCAGGGCCACCTTGCCTTCGCTGGCGCGGATCTGCGCGCCTTCCAGCGCCAGTTTGCCCTGGCGCGCGTCCACCGACACTTCCTGCGCGCCGTTCAGGCTGCCGCCCACATTGACGCCGGCGCCGTCGGCGGTGCTGATGATATTGATGCGGCCGGCCTGCATCGCGCCCAGGAACACGCTGTCCAGCGAGCCCACGCCTTCCGGCGCCTTATCGCTGCGCAACACCTTGGCGTCCTGACCCTGGTAATCCACCAGGTTGAAACCGGCGCGGACATTGAGTTGCTCGCGCGCGGCGACATTGCCGCGCACATCGATGCGCGGCGCGATCAGGTCCAGCACGTTGACGCCGCTCAGACCGGCGCCGTTGACGCTGAGCGCGTTGCCGTTCATCGCCGCCTGCAAGGAGGCGATGGCGCCGTTTTCGATATTGGCGTTGCCCACCAGCAGCGAAGCGCGCGGCGTGTTGATGAAGCCGCAGCCGCTGCAGGTGATGCCGTTGGGGTTGGCCAGCACATAGTCGGCGGCCTTGCCGAACACTTCCTGCTTGCCCAACAGCAAGGACGGGTTGCGGCTGATCACTTCGTTCAAGATCACGCTGGCTTCGCGCCCGCCCAGCAAGGCGTTGGCGCCCAACTGACCGGCCAGCTGCGATTGGCCGCCGGCGGCGGAGTTGTTGAACACCGCGCCGGGCTTGCCGACGTTGAAATCCTGGTATTGGTTATGCGACAGGCCCGCGGCGCTGGGCGCCACGATATTGACCACCGCCGCGCCGTTGGCGGCGTTGCTCACCTGCGGCTGCGCGCCGTTGCCGCCGGCGACGATGCCGGCCGCCATCGCGGCTTCCACCGCCCAAAACGCCAGAGTCAGCGCCGCGGCCACTTTCCCCGTTACCGATAAGCCGAAATTTATTTTTTTCTTCATGATTTGAGTCCCGTTCATTCAGAGAACAAGCAGATCCGGTCCAAAACCGTCTATCCAAACGCCCCATGTTCCGTGGGCCTCTCCAGCCTGCCAGCCGGATCCGCCCACAATGAAACATACGTTTGATTTCGAATCTACGTCTCTTTTTAAATCAATTCAAATGAAATACTGCCAATATCGCTTAGTCGCTTTCGCAGCTAATTTCTTTCAAAAAATATTCACGATAAAAAATAAATGCCAAAAGCATCACCAGGACAGCGCCAGCTTGGCGAACAGCTGATGGCCTTCCTGCTGCCAGCCGGCGGGCTTGTACAAGGGCCGGCTGTATTCCAGGTCCAGGCTGGCCTTGCGGTAGCTGAAAGCCAGGCCCAGGCTGGCGCCGGCAATGCTCTGCCATTGCTGGACCGAGCGATGCGGCAACACCCGGCCGCCGTCCAAACCAATACGCGGCGTCACGCCGACGCCGGCCAGCTCAAAGCGGCGCGACAAGGTATTGCGCCAGGACCAGGCGGTTTCCCCAGCCAGGGTGTTGCGGCGGAAACCGCGCACCGCGCTGGCGTCGGACACGTCCATCTGCTCGACGCCGGGCAGATAATCGCGGCTGGTCTGGCCGGTCAGCGCGCTATTGAGCTGATACGGTCCGCCGGGCAGACCCAGGCTTTGAAACCAGTTCAGCGAAGCCTTCCACTTGGTGAACTGCGGGTTGGGTCCGTCCGGCGCGCGCGGGTCCGGCGCGCTGGCGCCCAGCCAGCGCGTGCCGCGCTGCACGCCGGCGTCCGCGATCAACACGCCGCCGCTGAGCAATTGCAGCCGGGACAGGCCCAGCTCGGCCACGCTCAGCGTGGGGCTGGTGATCTCGATCTCGCTGTCGAGAAAGTAATTGCGCACCCGTTTATGCGTCAGTTGCGCCGTCAGCGAGGTGGTCTGGTTCTGGCCGCGGCTCACCACCCGGTCCACGCGCAGGCCGCTCTGGGCGGTGCGGCCGGACAAATTCACCGCGTTGTGCTGCAATTGCAGCGGGTTCAGATAATCGGCGCGGCTGGCGAAGGCGCTGAAAGTCCAATAGCCGTAAGGCAGGGAGTAAAACAGCGATTCGCTGCGGCTGTGCCGCACCGCGTTGTCGTTGCTGGTGCGTTGCGCCGACACGCTGACGAAATCGGACAGACCCAGCGGGCTGTCCCAGGACAGGCCCACGCCGGCCTGCACCCGGCCGGTGCTGTCGCGGCCGGTGTTGTCGGCGTTGAAGTTCAAGCGCCAGGGCGCGTCCTTATTGTTGCGCAGGCTCAGAATGGAGCCGCCCACGGTTTCGCCGGGCAGGATGTCCAGCGTCGCCTTGCTGGACGGCAGGCGGTTGGCCTGGTCCAGGCCCTGGTCGGCGTCGTGGATGTTCAGCGGCCGGCCGACCACGCCGGGAAACAAGGTGGCCGGATTGCTGCGCCGGTCGTCGCTGACGATCTTCTCCACCCGCCCTTCGTGCACGCGCAAGGTCAGCACGCCCTGCTCGTCCGGCCCTTCGGCCGCCACGCGCGCGGCGATATAGCCCTTCTTCAGATAGAGCTGGGTCAAGCCGCGGCTGAAGCGGTTCAACTCTTCATTGTTCAGGCAGTCGCTGGCCAGTTCGCCCAGCGAGGCCACTTCCTTGCGGCTCAACAGCTTGATGCCGGCCAGACGCACGCCCTTGACGCGCAGGCAGTCCAGCTCGCTCATATCGGCCGCTTGCGGCCTCCGCATCATATTGCTGTCCGGCTGCATCTGCCGCAGCCGCTGCTGCTGAATGATGGCGTCGAAACGGCGGCTGTTGTCCTGCAACAGGCGCCGCGAATCGTTTTCCATTTGCTGATGCATGCTGCCAGACATGCCGGGCACTTCCGCGGCCTGCGCCGCCACGCCCCAACAAACGATCCCCGCCATCCGCCAGAGCCGAGCTGGAGATGGTTTTTTATATTTAATCATCATCGGATTCGTAACTATTTTTAAATAAAGGAAAACAGAAATTCCATGACGCGTCCAGACTAATGAGAATAATTATCAAATAATGACACTATTACCCAGACTTGATGCCAGCCTTGCGGCCTTAGCGCAACATAAAATTCAATACGAATAAAAAAACCCGGCCAATGGCCGGGCTTTCCGCTTAGTCGTTTGATTCTGAAATATCTTTCAGAAGATCAGAAAAAACTTATTCGAACACAAAGTGGGCGCGCTTGATATTGCACAGCAATTCATAGGCGATGCTGCCGGCGGCGGCGGCCACCTCGTTGACCGACACCGCGTCGCCCCACAGCTCCACCTCGCTGCCGATGCCGGCGGCAGGCAAGTCGCTCAGGTCCACGGTGATCATGTCCATGGACACCCGGCCGATGATGCGCGAACGGCGGCCGTCCACCGCCACCGGGCTGCCGCTGGACGCCAGCCGCGGATAGCCGTCGGCGTACCCGCCGGCGATCAGGCCCACCCGGGTCGGCCGTTCGGTGACAAAGTTGTTGCCGTAGCCGATAGGCTCGCCGGCGGCCAGCTCGCGCACGCCGAAGATGCGGCTGCTCAGCCGCATCACCGGTTTCAGCTCATCGCCCTGCGGGAAGCCCGCCGGCAGCGGGCTGGCGCCGTAAAGCAGGATGCCGGCGCGGCCCCAGTCGCGGCGCGAACGCGGGTGACACAGGATGCCGGCGGAATTGGCCACGCTCTCCTCCCCCGGCAGGCCGGCGGTGGCGGCGTCGAAGCTTTCTATCTGCGCCAGGGTCATCGGCACCGTCGGCTCGTCGGCGCGGGCGAAGTGGGTCATCTTGACGATGCTCTCCGCCTTGCCGCTGGCCTGCAAGCGCTCCCAGGCCGCGCGGTAATGCCGCGGCAAAAAGCCCTCGCGGTGCATGCCGCTGTCCAGCATCAGCCAGACGCGGAACGGCGCGGCCGGCTGGGCCTCTTCCAGCATGCGCAGCTGTTCTTCGCTCTGCACCACCAGCCACAGCCGGTGGCGCTCGACTTCGGCCAGCTCGGCCGCCTCGAACACGCCTTCCAGCAGCAGGATGGGCGCGCTCACGCCGGCGGCGCGCAGGTGCAGCGCCTCCTCAAGACAGGCGACGGCGAAACCGTCGGCGACATCGGCCAGCGCCTGGGCGCAACGCGCCGCGTCGTGGCCGTAGCCGTTGGCCTTCAGCACCGCCAATACCCGCCCGCCGTGCTGGCGCTTGGCCAGCAGATAGTTGTCGCGCAGGTATTGGGTGCGGATGGTGGCGATCAGCGGCCGCATGCTCAGGCGCCCGCCACGGCCGGCCGGGCGGCCGGCACCACCAGGGTTTCGCCCTGTTTGGCGTAGCGCTGCATGGACAGACCGTCCAGGCTGATCTCCGGCTTGGCGCCGGTGATGATGTCGGCCAGCACCTTGCCGGAGCCGGCGCCCATGGTCCAGCCCAGGGTGCCGTGGCCGGTGTTCAGCGACAGATTGGCGAAGCGGGTGCCGCCGACGATGGGCGTGCCGTCCGGCGTCATCGGCCGCAGACCGGTCCAGAAGCTGGCGGCCGGGATGTCGCCGCCGTTCGGGTACAGATCGCCCACCACCATTTCCAGCGTTTCGCGGCGGCGCGGGTTCAGCGACAGATCGTAGCCGGACAACTCGGCCATGCCGCCGACGCGGATGCGGTCGTCGAAGCGGGTGATCGCCACCTTGTAAGTTTCGTCCAGCACCGTGGACACCGGCGCGCCGGCCGGATTGGTGATCGGCACGGTCAGCGAATAGCCCTTGACCGGGTAAACCGGAATATCAATGCCCAGCGTCTTGACCATGTCGCGGGAGAAGCTGCCCATCGCCACCACATAATGGTCGGCGGTCAGCAAATCGTCGCCGACGCGGACGCCGGTGATGCGCTTGCCGTCGCTCTCGATGCCGTCCACGCTTACGCCGAAGCGGAACTCAACGCCCTTGGCGCGCGCCATCTCGGCCAGACGGGCGGTGAACAGATTGCAATCGCCGGTTTCGTCATTGGGCAGTTGCAGGCCGCCGGTCAGCTTGTGCTTGACGCTGGCCAGCGCCGGCTCCACCTCGGCGCAGCCGTCCCGGTCCAGCACTTTGAAATCCACGCCGCACTCCTTGAGCACGGCGATATCCTTGCTGACGCCGTCCACCTGGGCCTGGCTGCGGAACAGCTGCAGCGTGCCGCCCTGGCGCGCCTCGTAGCCGATGCCGGTTTCGGCGCGCAGCTCTTTCATCTTGTCGCGGCTGTATTCGGCCAGACGCATCATCCGGCTCTTGTTCACCGCGTAAGCGTCTTCATTGCAGTTGGCCAGCATCTTGGCGATCCACTGCAGTTGGTACAGGCTGCCGTCCGGCTTCACCGCCAGCGGCGCGTGGCGCTGGAACAGCCATTTGGCCGCCTTCAGCGGAATGCCCGGCGCGGCCCAGGGCGTGGAGTATCCGGGGGAAATCTGGCCGGCGTTGCCGAAACTGGTTTCCAAAGCCACGCCTTCCTGGCGCTCCAGCACCGTCACATCGCAGCCCGCCTTGGCCAGATACCAAGCCGTGGACACGCCCAGAACACCGCCGCCCAGCACGATCACCTTCATTTTCTCTCTCCGTTTGCAGCACTACATGGCTATAGTGATTTTGCGTAGTATATTAATGAAACACTGGGTTTTTTCACCAAAGTAGCGTCAGACTACAGATTTTTAAACTGCAAACTTTCATAGACATAGTGAAAACATGAAGAAAAGTTCAAGCAGCGACAAAGCGCTGGATAAAACCGATCTGAAAATCCTGCGCCTGCTGCAGAAAAACGGCCGCATCTCGATGACGGAACTCTCTGAAAAGGTGGGACTTTCCACCACGCCGTGCACCGAGCGGGTGCGGCGGATGGAGCGCGACGGCATCATCGAAGGCTATTACGCCCGGCTCAATCCGCACGCGATGGGCGCGGCGCTGCTGGTGTTCGTGGAAATCAAGCTGGAAGCCAAATCCGGCAATATCTTCGACGCCTTCCGCCGCGAAATCATGCGCATCCCGGAAATACTCGAATGCCACCTGGTCTCCGGCGAATTCGACTACCTGATCAAGGCCCGCATCCCGGACATGTCGATGTACCGCAAGCTGCTGGGCGACATCCTGCTGCAACTGCCCTCGGCCAAGGAATCCAAAAGCTATGTGGTGATGGAAGAGGTCAAGGAGACCTTGCTTCTGCCGCTGGGAGAATAAATTAGCCGTTTAAAATCACACTCTTGCCTTTGATTTAAATCAAAAAAGGCTTGCATTCCCCTCCCGCCTCAGCCAAACCACAAGCAGCTGTTGCTAGCGTAAAACTACCTAGGCGGGAGATGAGGATGTTCGGCTTCATGAAGGCGGTCGACAAGACCGCGGACGCGGCGCGGCAGGTGCGCCAACTGGAAAGCGTGCTGGACCACGCGGACAATCTGATCATGCTGTGCGACACCAGCCGCGACAACGCGATCTTCTATATGAACAAGACCGCGCGCGACATCCTGAGCCGGCATCGAGAAATGATGAACCAGAAATTCCGCGCCGGCGTCGACGTCAACCACGCCCACGGCCACAGCATCCACCAATTCCACCGCGATCCGGAGTACAACCGCCGCATCCTGGCCGACCTGGCCAGCCGCAAGATAGACCAACATATCGCGATGATTCCGGTGGGCGAAGTCATGTTCAAGACCAAGGTGTTTCCGATCTGGGACTCCGCCCACCCCGATCAACTGCTGTGCTTCATGGCCAGCTTTCAGGACGTCTCCGCCGAAATGCTCGCCCAGCAATTGCAGGACCAGGGCAATCAGCGCCGCGACTTCCTGGAGGTCCGCATCAACGAACTGTCCGAAAACATGCAGGCGATGAGCGCCACCATCCAGAATGTGGCGGTGCAAACCGCCGCCGCCTCCGAATCCTCAGAGCTGATGCTGGGCGAGGCCAAGAAAAGCATGGCCATCGTCAGCGACACCAATCAGGGCATGCAGCAGGTGGGCGCCATGGTGCGCCAGACCGCGGACAGCCTGGTCTCGCTGGGCCAGCGCTCGGAAGCCATCGGCCACATCGTCAACGTGATCAAGGACATCGCCGATCAGACCAATCTCTTAGCCTTGAACGCGGCGATCGAGGCGGCGCGCGCCGGCGAGATGGGCCGCGGCTTCGCCGTGGTGGCGGACGAAGTGCGCAAGCTGGCCGAACGCACCACCAAGGCCACCCAGGAAATCGGCGACATGATCCGCGCGATCCAGGGCGAGGTGCAGCAAAACGTGCGCGCCATCGAACAGGGCCGCGAACAGGTTCAAACCACGGAAAACGACTTCCAGCGCGCCGAGGGCGCCTTGCAAACCATAGTCGGCGAGATCAACACCATGCGCAATTTCGTGGTGGAAATCGCCAACGCCTCGGAAGAACAGGCCGCCACCTCGCAGGATATCGCCGATAAGCTCAGCGACATTACCCGGCAGGACTGAAGCAAAAACGCTTCACAAGCAAAGGATGGGGCGGAATAATGAAACGCTCCACCCTTCGCTTCGAGGCCAGACATGAGCTTAGCGTCCGTCCAGGCGTTTTTCGCCGCCCGTCAGCTGGACATCCCCATCATAGAACTGGAAGTCAGCACCGCCACCGTGGCGGAAGCCGCCGCAGCCCACGACGTGGAGCCCGGCCGCATCGCCAAGACCCTGGCCTTCCGCCTGAACGACGGCCGCGACGTGATCCTGGTGGCGCGCGGCGACGCCCGCATCGACAACCGCAAGTTCAAGGACGCCTTCGGCAAGGGCAAGATGCTGCCGCCGGACGAGGTGGAGGCCATCACCGGCCACCCGGTGGGCGGTGTCTGCCCGTTTGGCCTCGCCACCGATCTGCCCGTTTATCTGGACGTGTCGCTGCAAGCCTACGACGAAGTGCTGCCGGCCGCCGGCGCCGTCCACAGCGCGGTGCGCTTGTCGCCGCAGCAGCTACACCACATCACCCAGGCCGACTGGGTGGATGTGTGTCAGGCTTTTGCCTAAGAGCCTGTTCAAAATCTCGCGAGCAAGGGCGAGACAAGGCGAAAACGAGCGAAAAAGCGGAATGTACACGTGGTACATGAGCATTTTGAGCTTGTTTTCAACGCCGTATCGCCGCAGCACAGCAGATTATGAACAGGTTCTAAGAAGCGGTTTACGCTCCGCCGCGCCTAGTCCCTAGCCGCGCGGCCGAACCGATGCAAAAAGCCGCCGTTTGTCGCCAAACGACGGCTCAAGCTTTCCCGCGGCGGAATCCCCGCCGCCTGCCACGCCAGGCCGGCGCGCTATTGAGACGCCCGCGCATCCCAACCAAGGCGCCGCCACCGTCTTGCCATACGGCGCGGCGACATACAGGCCGAGCAGACGCAGCCAGGAGTCAGCGCTTAGGCGCGGCGGTAGCCGGCTTTCAGGCTGTCAGGGTCAAGGGAAAACAAGGTTCGCGGAACGCGATTCGAATCAATCATGACTTACACCTCCAAGATGGGTTAAGCCTGCTTCCCGCTGCTAAACGGGAGCGGCAGGCACCTGACAGGGTTAGCAGACCGGCATCTTGGAACCGGCAGCCCACGAGGGGCTCCCCGCCAGCGCCTGCCATCTATGCGTGCGCCGACACAAACCAAGCCACGACGAAGTCGCTTGGTCTGCCAAGATGCAAGAAGGGCTGCTAAACCCCTTGTGCCGAGATTGCGACGGCACGCGGGGATTGTTGGCGAGGCCAATGGATAAGTCAAGACGGCGCGATCCGCGCCGCCGGCGTCCGCCATGCCAAGAAAAACGCCCGGCAAGCCGGGCGTTTCACATCCATCCAGACGAAGGCGCTCAGTAGCCCAGCCCCATCGCTGCCTTGACGTCCTGCATGGTGGCGCGCGCCACTTGCTCGGCCTTGGCGTTGCCGGCGGCCACCACTTCCTTGACCAGCTTGGGGTTGCTCAGATACTGCTCGGCGCGTTCAAACATCGGCTGCTGTTCGCGGAGTACGCCGTCTATCACCGGTTGCTTGCAATCCAGGCAACCGATGCCGGCGCTGGTACAGCCCTGCTTCACCCATTCGCGGGTATCGGCGTCGCTGTACACCTGGTGCAGCTGCCATACCGGGCATTTGTCCGGGCTGCCCGGATCGGTGCGGCGCACGCGGGCCGGATCGGTCGGCATCGCCCGCACTTTTTTGGTGACGGTGGCCGGGTCTTCGCGCATGGTGATGGTGTTGCCGTAGGATTTGGACATCTTCTGGCCGTCCAGGCCCGGCATCTTGGACGCCTCGGTCAGCATCGCCTCGCATTCGGCCAGAATGCTCTTGCCCTTGTTCTCCAGCCAGCCAAACAGCCGCTCGCGGTCCGCCGCGCCCAGATTCTGGCTGGCGGCCAGGATTTCGCGCGCGCCGGCCAAGGCTTCGGCGTTGCCGTCTTGCAGATAGGCGGTGCGCAGGCGGTCGAACTCCTTGCCGGTCTTGCCTATCTTCTTCACCGCGGCGCGGGCCAGTTCTTCGAAGTTGGGTTCGCGGCCAAACAGGTTGTTGAAGCGGCGCGCCACTTCGCGGGTCAGTTCGATGTGCGGCACCTGGTCTTCGCCCACCGGCACCAGGCCGGCCTTATAGATCAGGATGTCGGCGGCCTGCAGCAGCGGGTAGCCGAGGAAGCCGTAAGTGCCCAGGTCCTTGGTGGACAGTTTTTCGATCTGGTCCTTGTAGGTGGGCACGCGCTCCAGCCAGGACAGCGGGGTCACCATGGACAGCGCCAGGTGCAGTTCCGCGTGCTGCGGCACTTTGGACTGGATGAAGACGGTGGCCTGTTCCGGGTCCACGCCGGCGGCCAGCCAGTCTATCACCATGTCCCACACGCTCTTGCCGATGATGGAGACGTCGTCGTAATTGGTGGTCAGCGCATGCCAGTCCGCCACCATGAAGTAGCAGTCGTGAGTGCTTTGCAGCTGCACCCAGTTCTTGATCACGCCGTGGTAGTGGCCAAGGTGCAGGCTGCCGGTGGGGCGCATGCCGGAGAGAATGCGGTTGGCGAACATGTTTGAATTCCGTTTCAGAAAATAAGCGCGACCGCGCCGGAAACGAAGTCCGGCGCGTCAGGATTGGGGTGAGCCGGGCGCTTGAGAGTCGGTTTACGATCTGCTGCGCGTCGTGGAGCGTTACACGGGGAGTACGCCTTGTCTCGCTCTAGCTCGCAAGATCGTAAACACACTCTTAGATCAGGGCGCGCACCAGGCCGTACATCAGGCCGTAGAACGGCCGCAAAATGGTGGTCAGCAGGCCGGTGAAGATCAAGGCCAGCAGCACCCACATGCCGTAAGGCTCCAGCTTGGCGTATTTCCAGGCCATGCCGGGCGGCAGAAAGCTCTCCACGATGCGGCCGCCGTCCAGCGGCAGGATGGGCAGCAGATTGAGCAGCATCAGCGAGATATTGATGCCGATGCCGGCCTGGCTCATCAGCGCCAGCGGCTCGCTGTAGCTGGTATCCATGCCGATGGCCAGTTTGAACAGCAGCACCCACATCAGCATCATCAGCAGATTGGAGGCGGGCCCGGCGGCGGCCACCAGCCGGCCGTGCTCGCGCGGCTTGCGCAGCGCGCCGAAGTTGACCGGCACCGGCTTGGCCCAGCCAAAGATGAAGCCACCCAGCGTCACCGACAGCAAGGGCAGCAGCACGGTGCCGATCGGGTCGATGTGCTTGAGCGGGTTCAGCGTCATCCGCCCCATCATATAGGCGGTGCTGTCGCCGAAACGGCGCGCGGCGTAAGCGTGGGCGGCCTCGTGCAGGGTGATGGCGAACAGCACCGGCAGCGCGTAAATGGTGATTTTCTGGATCAGGTTAATGTCGCCCATGATGTCTCTTGTGGGTTGAAAACGGTGTCGGGAGGCAAAAGCGGAGTTTATAGACCAAACGGCGACGGGTCGCCCTTGCCGCGACGCAGCAGCTCCACGCCCTCGGTCATGTCGATCACGGTGGTGGGCTCGGTGCCGCACCAGCCGCCGTCTATCACCGCGTCCACCGCGTGCTCCAGCCGCTCGCGGATTTCATACGGATCGGTCAGCGGTTCCTCGTCGCCGGGCAGCATCAGGGTACAGGACAGGATGGGTTCGCCCAGCTCTTCCAGCAGGGCCAGCGCCACCTTGTGGTCCGGCACCCGCAGCCCGATGGTGGAGCGCTTGGGGTGCAGGGTGCGGCGCGGCACTTCGCGGGTGGCTTGCAGGATGAAGGTGTAGCTGCCGGGGGTGGCGGCCTTCAACATGCGGAACTGGCTGTTGTCCACCTTGGCGTAATTGGCCAGCTCCGACAGATTGTGGCAGACCAGGGTCAGGTGGTGACGCAGGTCCAGCTGGCGGATCTCCAGGATGCGCTCCATCGCCGGCTTGTCGCCCAGCATGCAGCCCAAGGCGTAACAGGAGTCGGTGGGATAGACCACCACCCCGCCCTCGCGCAGGATTTTCACCGCTTCGCGCACCAGCCGCGCTTGCGGATTGTCCGGATGGATCATGAAAAACTGTGCCATGTGGGTCAGCCTTGTGCCGGGTCCGCCGGCCGGATGATGCGCGCGGCCAGCGCGTCCCAGATGGGTTTGCAGATCGGCGGCAGGTCGTCGGTACGGCCGACGTCGCGGCCGCCCTCGCCTGGAGCGTGGAAATCGCTGCCGGCGCTGGAGTACAGTTCGTGGCGGTCCGCCAGCAAGGCGAACTTGTGCATATCGTCCAGGCTGTGGCTGCCGCTGGCCACTTCAATGCCGCGGCCGCCGGTCTGCTTGAAATCGTTGATCAGCCGCTCGATCAGGGTGCGGCCCATATCGTAACGGCCGGGATGGGCGATCACCGCCTCGCCGCCGCCGGCCAGAATCCAGCCCACCGCGTCTTCCAGGCCGGCCCATTCGTGCGCCACGTAGCCGGGCTTGCCCGGCGTCAGGAATTTGCGGAACACGGTGCGCACGTCCTTGACCTGGCCGCTATTGACCAGGAAGCGGGCGAAGTGGGTGCGGCCTATCATTTCCGGGTTGTCGCACAAGGCCATCGCGCCGTCGAACGCGCCCTGAATGCCCACCTTGACCAGTTCGTCCGACATCTGCCGCGCGCGGTTGACGCGCCCGTCGCGGATGGATTGCAGGCCGGCGGCCAAGGTCGGCTGGTCCGGGTCTATGCCCAGGCCGACGATGTGCACGGTGTGCTTGCCCCAGGTAACCGAGACTTCGACGCCGTTGAGGAAGGCCAGGCCCTGGCGCGCCGCCTCGGCCCGCGCCGCGGCCAGGCCGTGGGTGCAGTCGTGGTCGGTCAGCGCCACCAGGGTGGCTTCGCGCTCGGCGGCGCGCGCGATCACCTGCTCCGGCGGCAAAGCGCCGTCGGAGGCGTGGGAGTGGAAATGCAGATCGATGCTGGCCATGCTTATTGTCCGTTGGCGGCGGCCTGGCGCGCGGCTTCGCGCAACTCCCAGGCGGCCAGTTTGGCGCGGTATTCCGTCATCAAGGCGTTATAGCTGTCCCAGATGCACGGGTCGCAGCCGCTGCCGCAGCAAGCGTCGTCCGGCGGGGGCTCGGGCGCTTCCGGCGGCGGGTCGAAGTCGTCGTCGTTCATGCCGCCACGACGCGGATGGAAAAGCCTTCGCCGCTGACCTGCTGGCCGGCGCGGATCTTGCAGGTCTTGCGCAGTTCCTCCTGGCCGTCCACTCGCACATTGCCTTCGGCGATGAAATGTTTGGCGGCGCCGCCGGAATCGCAGACATTGCAGATTTTCAGCAGGTCGCACAAGGCGATGTATTCGCCGCTCAATTCAAAGGTTTCGTTCATTTTTGCACACTCGATTGGGACAGGGCTGTGAGCGGGCTGTGGACAAGAACCGCAGCGCCTTCATTTTTCACGCCTTTTTACTGTCGCTTATTTTTTAATCTATCGCCGACAACTATCCACGCCATGGCAGGACAAGCTTGTGGGCCTGTTGTGGATAATTGCGGCAATTTGCTGAATTTCCAGCGCTTTATTCTTTGCGCTCAAAATTTAGGCAACTCGCCCGGCCAGAGGGCGGCCAACGCCGCCCGCGCCTGGGCCATGCGCCTTTCATGCGCGCCGCTCACCCGCGTCGCGTCAACGCCCGCGTCTTGCAGCGCCTGCCGGTAGAGGCCGAACAGCCAATCGCGCTGGGTCGGGTGGCTGCGCAGCGGGTCCGGCTCCCAGGGGATGTCCGGCTCGGCCAGCAGGGTCAAGGCGTAATCGCCGGGCCGACACAGCGCGAGCAAGCCGGGGCTGCAATGCCCGTGCGCCACTTCGCTCCAGATCTTGCAATTCAAGGCGGTGGTGTCGCACAACAAAACTTGGACGCCGCCGGCCAAGGACTGTTCCGCCGCCAACTGTCCACGCGCCACTTCCTCTATGATTTCCGGCGTGGAGCGGTACGGCCGCGCGGCGAAATAATCGCGCGCGTATTCCGGCACCCAGGCGGCGGCGATGCCCGCCTCGTTCAGCGCCGCCGCCAGCGCGCGCGCCAGCGTGGTCTTGCCGCAGGACTCCGGCCCCACGATGGCGATCTTCAACGGCCGCGCCGCGCCTTCTGACATCCGGCTGCTCTCAAAATACGGAAAAGCGGTCAATTATACGCCGCTTGCCGCGCTATCAACAGCCGGGCCGCTGTTCTCAACAAGCAAAGGGGACAGCCCTGTGCGCCAGCTGTGGACAAGGAAGCTAAGCCCTTGCCGCAAAATGGATTTGACCGTGAAGATCAAAAAATAGGCAGACCGATGGATTACCCACATCCAGCGTGAAAAGCCATGTGGGACAATTGTGGATAAAGCCGCCAAGTCCTTGTTCCGCCAAGCGCATTTTCTTTTGCTTATTTTTTAAGCAAAAATCAGCGCAAACTCAAGACGACGGCATGCGCCGCACGCCGTCCATCGCCGGCCCGGCCCCGTCGCGCCCATTTTCCCGTTTGCCCACACCCAAGGTGCAAAGCCGTGTGGGCGAGTTGTGGACAAGCGCGGCAAAGCCCTGAAAAACCGGCACAAAAAAAGGCCGCTCAAAAAATGAGCAGCCTGGGTCGCGCACGGCGTCTTAATGCGCGCTCATCTCGCCGCGCAAGGGCTTAGCCAATTGCGCCGCCAGTTGCTGTCCGCTGAGACCGGCGGACAGCAGCACGTGCAGCTTGGCCAGCGCCGCTTCCGGCGTCAGGTCCGCCCCGGCCACCGCGCCGGCGCGCGCCAGCGGCTGGCTGGCGGCGTAAGCGCCCACCTCCACCGCGCCGCGCGGCGCCTGGGTGATGTTGAGCACGGCGCCGCCGCGCGCGGTCAGGGCCTTCACCCCGTCCAGCAGCGCCGGATCGGCCGGCGCGTTGCCGCTGCCGTAGCTCATCAGCACCGCCGCGTCCAACATCGGGTCCGCCATCAGGCGGCCGGCCAGCGCCGCGCCCTGCCCCGGGCTCAGGAACAGGCAGGCGATGCTCAGGTCTTCGCGCAGCGCCTTGGGCTGGAATTCGCCCTGCCCCGGCAACCAGGCGGCCTTGTTCCAGTGCGGATGGATGGCGAAGCGGGCCAGCGGTTCGGCGTTGGGCGAGCCGAAGCCGGCGAAATGCTCCACATCCAGCTTGCGGGCGCGGCTGCCGCGCAGCAGCAGGCGGTCGAAGGCGATGACGACTTCGCGCAGCTCAGGCTGGCAGGCCGCCTCCAGCGCGTCGGCGACATTGTTCCAGCCGTCGGAGCGCGGGTGCAGCAGCGGCAGCTGCGCGCCGGTCAGCACCACCGGCTTGCCCAGCCCGCGCAGAGCGAAGGCCAGCACGCCGGCGGTATAGGCCATGGTGTCGGTGCCGTGGATGACGACGAAGCCGTCGTAGTCGCCGTAACGCTCGGCCAGCGCGGCGATGATGCGGTTCCAGTGGCGCGGCTCGATGGCGGAGGAGTCGATCAACTCGTCGAACTCGACCACGTCGAAATCCAGGCCGGGCCGGCGGAAACGCTCCAGCAGGCCGGGCAACAGGCCTGGAGACGGCGCTAGGCCGTCCGGGGTTTCGGTCATGCCTATGGTGCCACCGGTGTACAACACTAAAACGCGGCTCATGCGATCTCCTGCAAACAGTGTCCAATGCCGCGATGGTAGCTCAATTCGCCGCGACCGCGGCAGGACTGTCCACGCGCAGACGCACCGCGTCGTGCCGCCAGTACTCGTAATCGCAGTCCAGCGTCTCGCCGGCGGCGTCTCGATTGACCCGGCGCACCAGCAGAACGGGGCTGCCCTCGGCCAGCATCAGCGCTTGCGCCACGCGGCCTTGCGCCGCCGCCGGCAGGATGTCGAAAGCCGCCGCCGCGTATTCGATGCCGTAATGGCGGCGGTACAAACCGGTCAGCGATTGACTCAAATCCAGCTCCTGGATGTCCGGGAAGCGCTCCGGTCTCAGGAAGTGCTCCACGTATAGCGCCACCCGGCCGTCCAGGCTGCGTTGACGGCAGATTTTCCACAAGGAGCTGAGCGGCGGCACGGCCAGCGCCCGGCACAGCTCGGGCGAGGCCAGCACGGCTTCCACGCTCAAGAGCCGGGTTTCCGCCGCGCGCTGCTGGGCATCGGCCATGCGCTGGAAATGATTGCCGTAAAGCGGCGCGTATTCCAGCCGCGGAAACGCGAGAAACCAGCCGCGCCGTTCTTCGCGGTAGACCCGCCCTTCGGCCTCCAGCACGCCCAAGGCCTCCTTCAAGGTGATGCGGGTGGTGGCGAACAACTCCGCCAGCGCGCGCTCCGACGGCAGGCGGCCGCCCGGCCGCAGCAGGCCGCCGTCGATTTGCTGCAATAAGGCGGCGCGGATGCGCGCGGCCTGGGAAAGCGGTTTCGATTCAGGCATCAGGACTAGTCCAGCAATCAGGTCTCCGCCGGCTTTTTACCAAGAAAAAATGACAAGGAAATGACTGGCCGCCAGCGCCGCCGGCCGGCCTTGCGCCGATTTGTCACCGACATGCAATCAAACTGCCATGCGAGCTAAACCGGAATGTCATCTACACGGAATACCATCAGCATCGCTTTTATTTGACCTAGTCCAAAGGGATGGATGCCATGAATACACCGCTGCGCTGCGCCGTTCTGGGCGCGCTGGCCCTGCTGGCCAACACCGCTTTCGCCGATAATCTGAGCGCGCTGATCCAGGCCGCCAAGAAAGAGGGCGAGCTGAACGTGATCGCCCTGCCCCACGACTGGTGCGGCTACGGCGGCGTGATCGCCGGCTTCAAGGCCAAGTACGGCATCAAGGTGAACGAACTCAATCCGGACGCCGGCTCCGCCGACGAACTGGAGGCGATCAAGGCCAACAAGAGCAATAAGGGCCCGCAGGCGCCGGACGTGATCGACGTGGGCCTGTCCTTCGGCCCGCAAGCCAAGGCCGCCGGCCTGTTGCAGCCGTACAAAGTCTCCAACTGGAAAACCATTCCGGGCAGCGTCAAGGACAAGGACGGCTATTGGTACGGCGATTACTACGGCGTGCTGGCCTTCGAGGTGAACAAGGATCTGGTCGCCAAGACGCCGACCGACTGGAGCGACCTGCTGAAGCCGGAGTACAAGAACGCGGTGGCGCTGGCCGGCGACCCGCGCGCCGCCAACCAGGCGATCCAGGGCGTGTTCGCCGCCGGCCTGTCCCAGTCCAAGGGCAATGTGGCCAAGGCCGCCGACGCCGGCCTCAAGTTTTTCGCGCAGTTGAACAAGAGCGGCAATTTCGTGCCGGTGATCGGCAAGGCGGCTTCGCTGGCCCAGGGCAGCACCCCCATCGTGATCCGCTGGGACTACAACGCGCTGGCCGACCGCGACACCTTGAAGGGCAACCCCAAGGTGGAAGTGGTGGTGCCCAAGAGCGGCGTGGTGGCCGGCGTTTACGCCCAGGGCATCAGCGCTTACGCGCCGCACCCCAACGCCGCCAAGCTGTGGCAGGAATACCTGTTCTCCGACGAAGGCCAACTGGCCTGGCTCAAGGGCTATTGCCACCCCACCCGCTTCAACGATCTGGCCGCGCGCAAGAAAATCCCGCAGGACTTGCTGAGCCGGATGCCGGACGCCGCCGCCTATAAGAAGGCCCTGTTCCCCACGCTGGAACAGCAAGAGGCTTACAAGGCGGTGATCACCAAGCAGTGGGACGGCGTGGTGGGCAGCAACGTCAAGTAAGCCGGCCTCATCCCCTTGGCGCGCGGCGCTGTCGCCGCGCGCGGGCTCTCTTTGGAAACACGCCCTCATGTCCGCATCTTCCGACTCTCTCGCCGGCCGTTCCGGCCCGGCGTCGCCGCGCCGCGCCGGCGGCGGCTTCGTCTCGCTGTCCTGGCTGGGCGTGGCGCCGTTCTTCCTGTTTGCGCTGCTCTTCCTGCTGCTGCCCACCGCCCGACTGCTGCTGGGCGCCTTCCAGGACGCCGACGGCCATTTCACGCTGAACAATATCGCCCGGCTGTTCGAGCCGGCGATTCTCGACGCCTACAAGATCAGCTTGCAGATCAGCGCCGCCTCCGCGCTCTTGGGCGCGGCCTTCGGCCTGTTGCTGGCCCTGGCGGCGATCCGCGGCCGGCTGCCGGACTGGATCCGCCCGACGCTGGCCACCTTTTCCGGCGTGGCGTCCAACTTCGCCGGCGTGCCGCTGGCCTTCGCCTTCCTGGCCACGCTGGGCCGCATGGGCCTGGTGACGGTGTTGCTGCGCCGCTATCTGGACTTCGATCTCTACGCCGGCGGCTTCAGCATTCTCAGCTTCAGCGGCCTGACGCTGACCTATCTGTATTTCCAGATTCCGCTGATGGTGCTGATCGTCAGCCCGGCCATAGACGGCCTTAAAACCGAATGGCGCGAGGCCTGCGACAGCCTGGGCGGTTCCGCCTTCGCCTACTGGAGCCGCATCGCGCTGCCGGTGCTGTGGCCCAGCATCCTGGGCGCGGCGCTGCTGCTGTTCGCCAACGCCTTCGGCGCGGTGGCCACCGCCTACGCGCTGACCGGCAGCTCGCTCAACATCGTCACCATCCTGCTGTACGCGCAAATCCGCGGCGATGTGCTGCACGACCAGAACCTGGGCTACGCGCTGGCCTTGGGCATGATCGTGGTGACCGGCCTGTCCAACGCCGCCTACATCTGGCTGCGCGGCCGCGCGGAAAGGAGCCGGGCATGAAACGCCAGCCTGCCCACAAACCGTCGTCGCGCCTGGGCGCCTGGATCGCCGTCGTCGCCGGCGGCCTGTACTTCTTGCTGCCGTTGTTGGCCACCTTCGAGTTCAGCCTGAAGATGCTGCGCGAAGGCTATAGCTTCGAAGCCTACAAGCTGGTGCTGCAAGACCCCGGCTTTCAGCAAAGCTTCGCCTATTCCGCGCTGATGGCCGTGTTCACCATCGTCATCGGCCTCCTGCTGGTGGCGCCCACCGCCTTCTGGATCCAGCTCCGCCTGCCGCGGCTGCGTCCGCTGGTGGAGTTCATCACCTTGCTGCCGCTGGTGATTCCGGCCATCGTCATCGTGTTCGGCTATCTGCGCCTGTTCGGCAGCGACGCCTGGCTGCCCCTGACCGGCAGCGAGCGCGGCACCGATCTCTTGCTGGTCTGCAGCTATGTGACGCTGGCCCTGCCCTATCTATACCGTTCCATCGACGCCGGCCTGTCCGCCATCGACGTGCGTTCGCTGGCCGAGGCGGCGCAAAGCCTGGGCGGCGGCTGGCGGGTGATTCTGCTGCGGGTGATCTTCCCCAATATCCAATCCGCGCTGCTGTCCGGCGCTTTTCTGACCTTCGCCATCGTCATCGGCGAATTCACCATGGCCAGCTTGCTGGCGCGGCCGGCCTTCGGCCCTTATCTGCAATTGATCGGCGCCAACCGCGCCTACGAGCCGGCGGCGCTGGCCATCATCGCCTTTTTGATCACCTGGGCGGCCATGGGCCTGCTGCAGGTGGCCGGCCGTCACCGTCGCGCGCTGCGCGAGGCGACGGCGACAGAATAAGAGAGACCCCATATGGCATACCTGGACATCCGGCACCTCAACAAGCGCTACGGCCAGCACACGGTGGTGCACGACTTCAATATGCGAGTGGAGGCCGGCGAGTTCGTCACCTTCCTCGGCCCGTCCGGCTGCGGCAAAACCACGGTGCTGCGCATGATCGCCGGCTTCGAAACCCCCAGCGGCGGCGCCATCCGCCTGCAGGGCGAGGACATCACCGCCTGCGCGCCGCAAAAGCGCGGCATCGGCATGGTGTTTCAGAGCTATGCGCTGTTTCCCAATATGAACGCCGGCGAAAACATCGCCTTCGGCTTGAAGATGCAGAAGCGGCCGGCCGCCGACATCCGCCGCAAGGTGGCGGAGGCGCTGGCGCTGGTGGAGCTGTCCGGCAAGGAGGGCCACTACCCGCACCAGCTCTCCGGCGGCCAACGTCAGCGGGTGGCGCTGGCGCGCGCGCTGGTGGTGGAGCCGCGCATTCTGCTGCTGGACGAGCCGCTGTCTGCGCTGGACGCGCGCATCCGCAAGAATCTGCGCGAGCAGATCCGCGACATTCAGCGCCGGCTGGGACTGACCACTATTTTCGTGACCCACGACCAGGAAGAAGCGCTGACCCTGTCCGACCGCATCTTCGTGATGAATCAGGGCAAGGTGGAGCAGGAGGGCGCCGCCGAAACCATCTACACCCAGCCGGCCACCGAATTCGTCGCCCGCTTCATGGGCAATTACAATCTGCTGTCCGCCGGCGACAGCCGGGCGCTGTTCGGCCTGGACATCCAGGGCCATCTGGCGATCCGCCCGGAGTCCATTCAATTGCTGCCCGGCGACAGCGCGGAAACGGACAGCCTGCCGGCGGTGGTGAAGCAGCGCCAGTTGCTGGGCAATGTCGTCCGCTATCAGGTGGAAAGCGCCGGCGCGCTGCTGCAGGTGGACCGGCTGAACCGCAACCCGGCGGATTTGCTGGCCGACGGCGCGCCGGTGCGGCTGCGCGTCCAGCGCGACGATATGCGCGAAGTGCGCTAAACGTCGGTCGGCCGCCGGAAATAGGCCATTTGCCGGCGCAGGCTGCCGGCCCGCTGCGACACTTCCTGCGCCGCCGCCGACAATTGCTCGCTGGCGGCGGCGTTGCCCTGGGACAGCTGGCTCAGGCCCTGCATCACCTGATTGATGCCGCCCACGTGCTGCGCCTGGGCCACGGCCTCCTTGGAGATGTCCCGCACCAGCTGCCGGGTTTGCTGGCTGGATTCGACGATGGCGCTCAGGCTCTTGCCGGCCTCTTCCGCCAGCCTCACGCTGCCGGCCGCCACCTGGCCGATCTCCTTGGCCGCGGTCTGGCTGCGCATCGCCAGCTTGCGCACCTCGTCGGCCACCACGGCGAAGCCGCGGCCCAGCTCGCCGGCGCGCGCCGCCTCGATGGCGGCGTTGAGCGCCAGCAAATTGGTCTGATAGGCGATGTCGTCGATGATGTCGGTACGCTGGGCGATCACATGCATCGCCTCTATGGTTTCGCCGACAACCCGCCTGCCCTCCTCGGCCTGACGCGCGGCTTCGCTGGCGACATCGCCGCTGCGGCTGGCGTCGCGAGCCATCGCGAACATCTGCCCGGCGATCTCGTCCACCGCGTGGCTGGTTTGCTCGATGTCGGAAGAAGTGCGGCAGGCGCTGTCGGACAGGCCCTGCGATGCGCTGTTCAATTGCAGCGAGGCATTGGCCACCGCGTCCGCGTCCTGCTGCACCTGCAGAATCACCCCGCTCAGCTTCCGCCCCATCTGGCGGATGTGCGCGGCCAGGCTGTTGTCGTCAGACGAAGCCAGCCGCAGCCGGAAGTCCAGTTGACCGCTGGCCAGCTCCCGCATGCCCTGCGCCACCTCGTCCGGCTCCGCGCCCAAGGTCCGCAGGATGCTGCGCGCCAGCAGCAGCGCGGCGGCGATGGGCAGCAACACCCCGGCCAACACCGCCAACGCCAGCCAGCTTTGCCAGCGCGCGGCGGACTGCTGCGCCGCCAGCGCGTCGCGGATCCGGATCAACACCGCGTTCTGCACCTCCAGCAAAGCGTCGATGCGCCGGCTGGCCACGTCGAACCACTCTTCGCTGGACAAGCTCTGCATCGCGCCCGGGCCGCGCGCCAGCACCGCGTCGCGCAGCGACTCGTACGCCCCGCTCGCGTCCATCGCCTGGGCCAGCAGACGTTCGTCGCCGTCGTTCTGCCGGTACAGGCTGCGGCACAGCGCCTCCTGCGACACCATGCCGCTGGCCAGGCGGAACTCGTTGATATTGAAACTGCCCACCGCCAGCACTCCGCCGATCAAGCCGCGGGCGCGGCCGGTGTACTCCGTCTGGCAATGCAAGGCGGACCATTGCTGCACCAAGGCGCGCACGTCCTCGCTTTGCGAATAGAACAGGGTGATGACCTTGGAGAGCCGCTCGATGATTTCGGTGTAGCGTTCAAACGCCGGCAGCGGCGAAATATGGCGCTGCGCCACATCGCGGCGCAAGGTCGAGAGCAGCTCCGCCGCCGGCAGTTGCTGGGAAAGAAACAGGCCGGCCTTGCGCGACAACTCGTCGCCCGGCGGCTGGCGCAAGCGGGTCAACAGCGCGTCGGCCTGCGCCTTTTGCCGCGGCAAGGCGGCCGGCATCGGCTTATGCTCGTTCAGATAGCGGTTGCTCAGGCCGCGCTCGATCTGCAAGGCGTGAATCAGCGCCCCCACTTGCTGCACATCGTCCACCAGCGCCTGGTCGCGCTGCAAAGCCTGTACCGTCCGCCACTGCGTAAAGGCAAACCACAAGGCCCCGCACAGCAAGAGCAGCACCAGCGGAGCGATCAACAAGGCCAGCTTGTGCACCAGCTTCAGACGGAAGTGCATCGGGTATCCTGTTCGCAAGCCATGGACCAAGGACCGCCGGAGCCCAACCCTGACGCAGCGGCCAACCGCTCTAACTATAGGCAATGGCTGGACAAGGCAAACACAGTGGCATGAGACGCGCGCAGGCAGGGCGAGCGCGCAAAGAAAAACCCGCCGCGAAAGCGGCGGGTTGCGGGGCGGCGGCGATCAGGCCGCGCGCAGACTGGCGATCATGATCCAGCCTATCAAGGCCGGCGCCATCGCCATGCAGAAGCCGCGCATCAGGCGCATGCCGCGGCCGGCGCCGTCGCCGCTCAACTCGCGGCGCACCACAGGCCAGGCCTTCCAGCCCACAAACAAGGCCAGCAACAGCTCGCCCACCGGCATCAGCAGCTTGGAAGTGAGGTAATCCAGAAAATCGAAAAAGCTCATGCCGAACAGCAGGTAATCGCTCCACACGCCCAGCGACAGCGAAGCGGGAATGCCCAGCAGGAAAATACCCAGCGTCATCACCCAGGCGGATTGCGTGCGCTTGAGGCCGAACTCGTCCATCGCGAAGCTGGTCACCACCTCTAGCAAAGACACCGAAGACGTCAGCGCCGCCAGCAGCAGCAGGCAGAAGAACATCACCGCGAACACCTGCCCCAGCGGCAGGTGGGCGAACACCGCCGGCATGGTGATGAAGGTCAGGCCCGGACCCGCCGAGGGGTCGAAGCCGAAGGCGAACACCGCCGGCAGCACCATCAGGCCGGCCAGGAAGCAGGTGGCCACCGTCAAGGCGATCACCCATAGGGCCGAACCCAGCAGATTGGACTCTTTGCTGACGTAAGAACCGTAGGTGATCATGATGCCCAGGCCCAGCGACAGCGAAAAGAAGGCCAGCCCCAAGGCGTCCACCAGCATGGCGCTGCTGACCTTGGAGAAATCCGGCGCCACGAAATACTTCACGCCTTCCCAGGCGCCCGGCAGCGTCAGGCCGCGTGCGATCAGCACCAGCATCAGCACGAACAAGGCCGGCATCAGGAACTTGGACAGGTTTTCAATGCCCTTCTGCACGCCGCCGGCCACCACCCACACCGTCAACAAGGCGAAGCCGGCGTGATAGGCAATGGGCTCCAGCGGATCGCTGATGAAGCCGCTGAAGATGGCGCCCAGAGTCTTGGCGTCCGACGTCATGATGCCGCCGCCCAGCGCCTTGACGATGTAGGCGATGGTCCAGCCGCCCACCACGCTGTAGAAGGACAGGATCAGGAAACACACCAAGACGCTCATATAACCGATGACGGGCCAGCCGCCGCCGGCCAACTGCCGGAAAGCGCCGACGGCGCCGGCCTTGGACGCGCGCCCCAAGGCCATCTCGGCCAGCATCAGGGCCAGACCCAGCGTCAGGCAAATGCCCAGGTAAATAAACAGGAAGGCGCCGCCGCCATTGGTGGCGGCGACATAGGGAAATTTCCAGATCGCCCCCAGCCCAATAGCCGAGCCGGCGGCAGCGAGGATGAAACCGAGGCGCGAGCCCCATTGTGATCTTGCCATGATGCAGTCTGCTTCTTTGTCCGAATATTTGTTCTTGAATCGCCGAGATCGACGCCCGCGCCCAAACGCGATCGCCGCAGCGGCAAAGGTGCTGTTTTGCGCCGGTAAGGCGCGGCTCGCGCCAGGCCAGATCATGAAGCCCGGGAGCGAACGGAAGGGACCCGGCAAGCCGGGCAAGGGAGAGAAAACCGCCGTGTGGGCGGGCCGAAAGCCGCGTCAGGGGTGGCGACGGGCTACGGTTCTCGCTAGTGTATTTTGCGTACAAACACGAATTTACCATGATTGATGGCAATTTCCAGCGTACGCAGGCAATTAATTCCGACTCCCAGCGCAAGTACGGTCATTTCCCGGCAAAGATGGGCATGACAATCCACTCTCAATTAAGTTGAGCATGAAATATCTGTACTCAGGGAATACACTTAGAGCGGCGGACAAAAAACAGTTCCACGCGGCAAGCACGGCGCGCCGGCCGGACAGCGCAAGCAAGACGGCGAGCCGATGCCACGCGGCGCCTGGAGTTTGTCAGCCGCTTTAAGACCAGCGGCCCCACTGCTACGCGCCTGGCCACGCCAGGAGCGAACTCGCCGGCCTCACGCGACTTACGGAGAGCCCCTATGGCGATACTGCAAGCCTTCCAATCGCTGATCGACACCGTACAGGGCGCCTTGATCATCGCGCTTCCCGCAGACGGCCAGATCGTCAGCGCCAACCAGTTGGCCGCCATCCTGCTGGCCACTCCGCACGGCGATCTGATTGGCCAGCCCTTCTCCCGCTTTCTGCCGGACCCCGCGGACAGCGAACTGCTGGCCGGCGAACTGCGCCGCACCAGCATGATCTACAACCGCTCGCTCTCCTTGCAAGCCAGCGGCGGGCGCCGCTTCGAGGTGCAGATGTCGCTGCGCGAGGTGGAGCTGGAAGGCGCGCTCATGCTGGTCTACAGCTTCAGCGACCGGACGGAAACCAAGGTCATGAGCCAGCTGCTGGATTTTGAGCGCAATCTGGTGGAGCGCTCGATCAGCCTGATGAAAAGCCTGCGCGCGGAAGACAAGCAAGCCGACGACGACAAATTGACCGGCGTGGCCGGCATGCACCGCCTGCTCTCCGCCGCCCATGCCGAAACCGGCCGCGCGCGCCGCTACGGCGGCGCCGTCTCCGGCCTGATCCTCAGCCTGATGAACGTGCCCGAGCCGATGCCGGAGCTTGACGAAGGCTCGGCGCACCGCCACTTGCTGCGCCTGGCCGGCAGCCTGTGCCTGCAAAGCACGCGCGACAGCGATCTGGTGGCCCAGCGCGAAGACGACGCCTTCATCATTCTGCTGCCCAACACCGGCGTAAGCGGCGCCAACGAACTGGCGCGCAGGCTGATCAAATCGCTGCGCCAGCTCAGCTTCGTCTACCAGGGAGAAGAGCGCAAGGCGGCCGCCTGCGTCGGGCTGAGCGCTCTGCGCGGCAGCGAAAACACGCCCAAACCCATGCTGGAACGCTTGAACGAAGCGCTGCAAAAAGCGCGGGAAGGCGGTCCCAACTACATCGTCAAACTGCCCTGAAGCGTCTGTCCGGCTAGGCAGGAGCGCCGCGCTCAAGCCAAACGGCTTCAGCCCTATATAAAGACAAACCGGCGAGGCATCGTCTTGACGCCTCGCCGGTTTCGTTTCCATCGGCCGTTTAGCCTGTCAGCAACTCACTTCCGCGTTCTTGCGCGCATAGAACCACCAGCACAAGGCGATGCAGCTGATATAGAAAACAATGAAGCACAACAGCGCCGGCTCCGCGCCGCCGGTCGCCTTCATGGACGCGCCAAAGCTCTGCGGAATGAAATAGCCGCCGTAAGCGCCAATGGCGCTGATGAAGCCGCCAGCCGCGGCCGACTCCTTGACCCCGTCCGCCTCGGCCTGCTTGCGCGCGTCTTCGCCGCGACCGGCCGCCGCGCGCAGCCGCCCGGTGGTGAAGATGGTCGGAATCATTCGGTAAGTCGAACCATTGCCCACGCCAGCCATGGTGAACAGCAAGAGGAACATGGCGAAAAAGCCGGCAAAGCTGCCGCCGCTCAACTGCCCGGCCGCGTCATGCGCCGGCAGGAAGTGCAACACTCCCACCACCGCCAAGGCCATCACCGCGAACACCCACATGGTCACCCGCGCGCCGCCGAGCTTGTCCGAGATCACGCCGCCTATCGGGCGCACCAGGGCGCCGAGTAAGGGGCCGATAAAGGCGAACTTGGCCACCGGCACCTCCGGAAACTGCGTCTTGGTCAGCAGGGCGAAAGCGCCGGCAAAACCGATGAAGCTGCCGAAAGTGCCGATGTACAGCCAGCACATCAGCCAATTATGCTTGCGGCGGAAAATCACCGCCTGCTCTGTGAACGAGGCCTTGGCGTCCGCCAGATCGTTCATGCCGAACCAGGCCGCCGCCGTGGCCAAAACAATGAACGGCACCCAGACGAAGCCGGCGTTCTGCAGCCACAAGCTCTTTTCCATCCCATCCTTGACATAATGCTGCGCATCGCCGCCAAAGGCGCCGAACATGCCGCCGGTCACCACCAGCGGAATCACGAACTGGGCCAAGGACACGCCGAGGTTGCCGAAACCCGCGTTCAAGCCGTTGGCCGCGCCCTTCTGCGCCTTGGGGAAAAAGTAAGCGATATTGGCCATGGAGCTGGCGAAATTGCCGCTGCCCAGCCCGCACAGCAAGGCGATCGCCAGCATCACCGGATAAGACGTCGTGGGATCCTGCACCGCAAAGCCCAGCCATATCGCCGGAATCAACAGCGAGGCGGTGGACAAGGTCGTCCATTTGCGCCCGCCCACAATGGACGGCATGAAGGAATAAAAAATGCGCAAGGTCGCGCCGGACAGCGCCGGCAGCGCCGTCAGCAAAAACAGCTGATCCTTGGTGTAATTGAAACCCGCGTTCGGCAGGTTCAAGGTCACCACGCTCCACAATACCGAAATGACGAAAGCCAGCGTCAGACACGGAATCGAAATCCACAAATTGCGCCGCGCAATGCTCTGGCCTTCTTGTTGCCAGAACTCGGCGCTTTCCGGCTCCCACCGTTTGATGACATAAGACATGACTCAACCCTCCCCGCCGGCCCGAGTCATGGCCAGACCAGCGCTATTTGACAATCTTTTAAAGGCGGCGCGCGTCAAGGCGCCGCCATGCAACTCAAACTCAACGACTGGCGGTGGCCAGACGCAAACGCTCCGCGGCCACCGGCTTGAACGAGTAATGCATCCAGACCAGGCTGACGCAGACCGTGCCGTACAGCAGCATGAAACAGCTGGAACGCACCCCGGCGAGGTCCACCAGCGCGCCGAACAAAATCGGCAACACGAAACCGGCCAGTCCGCCGGCCAGGCCCACCACGCCGGACACCGCGCCGATATTGTCGGGAAAATCATTGGCGATGAACTTGAACACCGAAGCCTTGCCCACCGCCATCGCCACGCCGGCGATGAACAACACCGCGGTGAACAGCACCGAGTTCAAACCGATATGCAGGCTCCACGGTCCCTTGACGGTGGCCACCACCATCTCGGTCTGCGGATAGGACAAGACGAAGAAGCACACCCATAACACCCACATCACCCACCAGGTGGTCCGGTACGCGCCGAAGCGATCCGACATCCAGCCGCCGATCGCGCGCAATACGCCGCCCGGCAAGGAAAAACAGGCGGCGAGAAAAGCCGCGGTTTTCATATCAAAGCCGTACTCGCCGACAAAATACTTGGTCAGCCACAGCGACAAGCCCACATAGCCGCCAAACACCACCGAGTAATACTGCGAGTAGCGCCAAACCCGGGGATCGCGCATCACTCGCAGTTGATCGACGAAACGCTGGCTCCCTCCGCTCAAGTGCGCCGGATTGTGATAACTGCAAAACCAAAACATCAGCGCCGCAGTCAGCATCACCCCGGCGTAAACCTGGGGCACCAGCGTCCAGCCGCCCAGCGCGATCAAGGCCGGCGCCACGAATTTATTCACCGCCGCGCCGGAATTGCCCGCGCCGAACACGCCCATCGCCATACCCTGATGCCGCGCGTCGAACCAGCGCGCCACATAGGGCGTGCCCACCGAAAAACTGCCGCCCGCCAAGCCGATGAACAGCCCAATCAGCAAGAAATGCCAATACTGGGAGGCGAACTCCATCAGATAAATCGGCAGCACCGCGCTCAGCATCAGGCAGAACAAAACGATGCGGCCGCCATAGCGGTCGGTCCAGATCCCCAAGGGCACCCGCACCAGCGAACCCGACAACACCGGCATCGCCACCAGAATGCCGAACTCAGTCTCGTTCAGCCCCAGTTGCTGCTTCACCGGAATGCCCACCACGCCCATCATCATCCACACCATGAAACAGACGGTGAAAGCAAAAGTGCTGACGGCCAGCACTGAATACTGCTTGTACGCCGCGGATGTCATCTTTCCTCCCTCAGCGGCCTGGCGGCCGGTCAGTCCAACTCCATACTCACACCATACTGCTCGCGCGCCGGGAAACCCATTCGCCAGACGTGGGCAAGACCGAGGAAAAACGATCTAATCGAAATAGTTCTTTTGGGTGGTATTCAGGACAGCGGCGACGCCGCAGAAGGGATGGAAGGCGGCGTAGCCGTCCGGCTTTGCGCCAATGCAAGTTACAGCCCCGGCGACATTGGCTAAGATAGGCGCATTGCCAACAAGGGAGCCTCCCCCATGAATGCCGCCAAGAAGATTCGCCGTTTCATCGAAGAAGGACATGACCCGCAGCAAATGCAAGTGCTCAAGGAACTGGCGACCGCACTGGAAATGGGCCGCTCTTTCGACCTCAGCCTGCTCTACGATATCGACATGCGCTACTTCGACGTCGCCATCGACCTGCTGAAAGACTGGCGCTTCGACCATCACATCGCCTCTCGCAGCAAGCTGCTGGAGCAGTTGCTGACCGAGATCGCACCGGACAGACAGGCGAAAGCGCAGGAAGCTCCGACAGTCAAACCGGCGGCGAGCAAAGCCGCCAAACTCAAAAAGTAAGCGGACCGCGGACGCAACAAAGCCTCCCTTTGGGGAGGCTTCCGTGTCGCCGTTCAACAGCACAATGCATAAA
>NZ_JBMDJX010000039.1:0-32199 GCF_057809415.1 Chromobacterium sp. FG22
CCCCGGCGGAGCACAAGCCCGCGGCCAAGCCGGCGGCGGCGCCTCCGCCGCCGGAACCTTCGCTGCTGGATAAAGTGATAGACCATCTGCCGCTGGTGGGCGGCGGCGTGGCCGGCCTGGGCCTGTTGGGCGCTCTGGGCCTGCTGCTGGCGCGCCGGCGCAAGGGCGGCAAGCCCTTGTCGCTGTCCGCCAACAATACCAGCGCCGCTCTGAGCCGCGGCGCGTCTTCCGGCATGGAGCCGCCGTCGGTGGGCGGCGGCCATTCCTTCATGAGCAACTTCACCCAGGCGGCCGGCGCCATCGACGCGGCCGAAGTCGACCCGGTGGCGGAAGCCGAGGTGTACATCGCCTACGGCCGCGACGTGCAGGCCGAGGACATCCTCAAGGACGCGCTGGCCAAAGATCCGTCGCGCCAGGAAGTCAGGCTGAAGCTGATGGAGATCTACGCGGCGCGGCCGGACGTCGCCAGCTTTGAAAAACTGGCGCGGGAAATGCACGCCACCTTCGACGGCCATGGTCCGATCTGGGCCAAGGCAGCGGCGATGGGGCGCTCGATAGACCCGACCAACTCTTTGTACTTGTCGGACGGCGAGGGCGAGGACATCGAAGCCGCGCCCGCGCCGACGTCGCCCCCGGGCGGCATCGATCTGGACCGGGAATTGTTCGGCGAGCCCGAGGCCGCGCCGACGGAGCCGGCCGCCGCGCCTGAACCGGTCGCCGCGCCGGAAGCGGCCGCGCCCGAGGACGATCCCTTGGCCGCGCTGTTCGCCGAACCTCAGGCCGAGGAGGAGAAGGCGGAGGAAGCCAATCTGCTCAATTTCGATCTGGACACGGAACTGACGCCGCCCGCGGCCGAACCCAAGCCGGAGCCCGCGCCCGCGGCGCCGGCGCCGGCGGAAAACAATTTGCTGGACTTCGACTTCAATCTGGAAGGCATGGCGGCGGAAGCGCCGGCCGCAGCGGAAGCGCCGGCGCCGCAAGCGGCCCCGCCCGCGGGCTTCGAGTCCCTGTACGAGGACATGTTGGCGGAAACGCCGGCCGCCGAGGCGGAAGCCCCTGCGGCGGCGCAGGCCGAAGGCATGTCGGTGCTGGACGACCCGCTGGCCACCAAGCTGGACTTGGCCAAGGTTTATCTGGACATGGGAGACCGCGACGGCGCCAAAGAAGTATTGCAGGATCTGATCGCCGAGGCGCAGGGGCCGCTCAAGGCGGAGGCCGAGGCCTTGCTGGCCACGATCAGCGCCTGAGATAGAGGCTGAAAGCCGGTTCAATGTCTCGCGAGCCAAGGCGAAAACGGCTGAGAAAGCGGGTGTCCGCTTGGCGCATGAGGATTGCGAAGCGGTGCTCGCCGTGAACGTCCGACGCGGCGCTGCGGACATGGGGCAGCTTCAAAGGCAATGAGCGGCGGGATGGAGTCACTCCTCCCGCCGCTTGACGATCTCGCGCCAGTGCGTGGTTTTTAGGCGAAAAACCGGAAAATGTGTGGCTTTTTTGGCCATTGCCTGGATGCAATGAGGCGGGGATGCCCGATTTATCCTCGCTAAGTGGTTGTTGTATAGTTTCGTTGCAATAATTAAAACGTTATAAGGGCCTGTCGAGACCCGGCTGCCGGCCAAGGCAAGCGGCGCGGCGGCTTCGAAGAATGAGGGTGGGGAAATTCGTTCATGTCTTTCAAGACACGCATGAGTCAAATCGCGTCGCTGCTGGCCGGTCTTGGTCTGGCGGCGGCCGCTACGGCCGGCTTGGGGCCGATCCGGGTGTTGTCCGCCGATGGCGAGCCTTTCCTGGCGGAAATTCCGGTGGTGGACGAGGAGCCCTCCGACAATGTGCTGGTGGGCCTGGCGGATCGCAACCGCTATCCGCTGTTGTCCACTTACAGCGGTTCCGCCGGCAGCCTGCAGTTTTCCATCGTCCGCAAACCGGACGGCAATGTTCAGAAAATCCAGGTCAAGGGCGCCGCCAGTTATCCGGAGCCGCTGTTGCGCTTCGCCGTGGATCTGAGTTGGCCGGCGGGCCGGTTAGTGCGCGAATTCGAAGTGGATTATCGGCGAGACGGCCCGCGCAACAAGCCCGCGCCGGCGCGGGAGGAGGGCAAGAAGCCGCTGGCCGGCGTCGACGCCTCGCCGCGGCTGGATTCCTTGGGCCTGAGCGACGCCCGCCTGCGTTCCCGTCTGGGCGAACCCTTGCTGTTGGAGCTGACTTTGCAGGGCAGCGCCTTGGATCAGGCGGAACCGCCGCGGCTGGCCTTGTTCGCTGTGGCGGCCCAGGGCGAGCCCAACGCCCAGCAAGTGCGTCTGGTGGCTTCCATCGTGCCCCACGTCGAAAAAGTGGCCAAAGGCCGGTTCAATGTGCAATTGCGCACTGAGCAGCCGGTGACCGAGCCGATGCTGGCCTTCCGGCTGGAGGTAGCGGCGGGCAAGCTCAAGGCGCAGAAAAACTACTCGGTGTTGCTGGATCCCCATTCGGCGGCCAAGCCGGCTCCCGTCGCCAAGACGCAGGGTTTGAAAGTGTACCGGGTGCTCAAGGGCGATACGCTGTCCGGCATCGCCAGCCGCGTGCGCGGCGGCGGGGAGTCGGGCGCGGTGGCGCAGCAACTATTGCAAGGCAATCCCGAGGCCTTCATCGCCGGAGACGCCAACCGCCTGCGCGCCGGCGTGGCGCTGGAATATCCGTCGGAGTGGCAACTGCGCGGCCAGAGCGCCGCCCGCGCCGCGGAGCCTAAGCGGCCGGCGGTTTCGCCCGAGGCCCGCGCGGCTGAGAAAAGCGCGCCGCAAGACAGCAAGCCCCAGGCGCGCGCGCCGCAGGAGCATCAGCCTCCGGCGCAGAAGCCCCCGGAACGCAAGCAGCCGGAAGCCGCGCGGCAGGAACACAAGCCGCCGGAATCCAAACCGCAGGAGCACAAACCGCAGGAGCACAAACCCGTAGAGGCCAAATCGGCGGCCAAGCCGGCCGCTCCGCTCGCGCCGGCGCATCCGCCTGTCGCCAAGGAAGCGTCCAAACCGGCTCCGGCGGCGGAAGCCCCGAGGCAAGCGGTCGCGCCGTCGCAGCAGGAACGGCATTTGCAGCAGATGCTGCAGCGGCAAGACCAGGCCCTGCAGCAAGCCGAGCAGCGGGCCAAGGCGCTGGAACAGAAAATCCAGGATTACCAGCGCCAGGCGGCGGCCAAGGCCGCGCCGGCCCCAGCGCCGGCGGAAAGAGAGCCCGGCCCCGAGTCCGCGCCGGAGCCCAAGGTCGAGACCAAGCCGGAACCCAAGCCGGAACCCAAGGTGGCGGCCGTCAGTTCCATGCCGGTCGCGGCGGCGTCCGCGCCGCAGGCGGCGACGGCGGAACACGCGGAGAAGCCTCCGGTTGTCGAAGCGGCCGCTCAGCACGAGCCGCCGCCGGCCACGCCTGTCGACAGCAAGGCTACGCCGGTCACGGCGGCGGCCAATGGCTGGACGGACGAATTGGCCGCGGCCTTGTCCGACGAGTCCATGCGCTGGAAGCTGGGCGGGGCCGCGGCGGCGCTGGGCCTGGTGGCCTTGCTGCTGGCGCGGCGCAAACGCAAGGGCGGCGGCAAGGACGAGCCCGCCGCGCCAGCCTTGAGCGGCACGGCGGCGGGCGCGTCGATGTTGGGGCCGTTGACAACCTTGATGAGCTCCTTGAAGAAGGGCGACGGCATCGACCTGTCCTCGGTGGACCGGGTGGCCGAAGCCGACGTCTACCTGGCCTACGGCCGCGACGACCAGGCTTTGGAGATTCTGCGCGAAGGCTTGGCTCACGAGCCGATGCGGCAGGATTTGCGCTACAAATTGCTGGAAGTCTTGTCCACCCAGCAGGACAAGCAGATGTTCATCGCCGAGGCCACCACCGCCAAGGGCGTGTTCGGCAAGGACAGCACCTTATGGATGAGGGTGTGCGAAATCGGCCAGACCGTCGCGCCAGGCCATCCGCTGTTCGCCCAGGCCAAGCCCGAGCCAGCGGCGGATGCGCCGCCGCCCGCGGCTGCCGAGCCTGCGCCTGTGGCCGCTCCCGCGGCCCCCGTCGCGGCAGCGCCCACACCGGCACCCGCGCCCGTCGCGGCAGCGCCGACGCCCGCCCCGGCAGCCGCGGCGAGCCCGGACGAGGAGAAAATGGAGTTGGCCAAGTTGTATCTGGAGATGGGCGACAAAGAAACCGCGGACGCCTTGATGAAGGAGGCCGGCCGCTAAAGCGCCGGTCGCGCCCGCGCGCATGGAAGAGGTCGGCCGCGCTTGACGCGAGCCGGCCTCTTTTCGTTTTGCTTCGACGGCGTCTTATGCCGCGGTTGGGCGCTTTTCTCGTGCGTTCGCAGCAAACGTCATCGTTTGGTCGTGGCGCAAACCGGGCAGGATAAGGTAGAGTGAGTGCTTTATTGCTGAAACGACGCGGCGCGCCGCGTCGGAGTTTGAAGAAGGTGTGGGCATGAGGATAGCGCTCGGCATCGAGTATGACGGTCGGGCGTTCGCCGGCTGGCAGACTCAGCCGCATGGCAATACGGTGCAGGACAGATTGAATCAGGCGATCGCGCAGATCGCCGGCGTGGAGGCCATCGGCACGCTGGCCGCGGGCAGGACCGACGCCGGCGTGCATGCGGCCATGCAAGTGGTGCATTTCGACAGCCCGGCCGAGCGGCCGCTGAACGCCTGGGTGCGCGGCGTCAACGCCTTGCTGCCGGCTGAGGTGGCGGTGGTGTGGGCGCGGGAGGTGTCGGCGGATTTTCACGCGCGTTTTTCGGCGTTTTCCCGCAGTTACAGCTATTTTCTGCTGACCAGCCCGGTGCGGCCCTGTCTGCTGGCCGGCAAGATGGGCTGGTTTCATCAGGCGCTGGACGTGGCGGCGATGCGAGAGGCGGCGGCGCATCTGTTGGGGCGGCATGATTTTTCCAGTTTCCGCGCCTCGGAGTGTCAGGCCAAATCGCCGCTCAAGGATTTGCAGCGGCTGGACATCAGCGAGCAAGACGGCCTGATCCGCTTCGATCTGCTGGCGGACGCCTTTCTGCATCATATGGTGCGCAATATCGTCGGCGCGCTGGTCTACGTGGGCAAGGGCGCTTTGCGCGCGGATGAGATAGCGGGCTTGCTGGCCGCGCGCGACCGCACCTTCGCGCCGCCCACTTTCATGCCGGACGGTTTGTACCTGACCGGCGTGGGTTATCCGGAAATATACGATTTGCCGTCGCAGGCGGACGCCGCGCGGCTGGCTTTGTGGAGATGAGAGTGGGCGGCACGACCCGAATCAAGATTTGCGGCATTACCCGGCCGGAAGACGGCGTCGAGGCCGCGCGGCTGGGCGCCGACGCCATCGGCCTGGTGTTCTACGCCAAGAGCCCGCGCCATGTCGACCTCGAGCAGGCGCGCGCGGTGATCGCGGCGCTGCCGCCCTTCGTCAGCGTGGTGGCCTTGTTCGTCAATCCGGAGCCGGAGTACGTGCGCGAAGTGCTGGCCGCCTGCGCGATCGACATCTTGCAGTTCCACGGCGAGGAAGACGCCGCCTTCTGCCGCTCTTTCCAGCGGCCTTATCTGAAAGCGGTGCGGGTGAAGCCGGGCGTGGACCTGGCCGAGATCGCCGCCGCCTACCCGGACGCGCGCGCGGTGCTGAGCGACGCCTTCGTCGAAGGCGCGCACGGCGGCACCGGCGCCACCTTCGACTGGAGCTTGCTGCCGGAGGCCTTGCCTCTGCCGCTGATCCTGTCCGGAGGCCTGGACGAACACAATGTGGCGGCGGCGGTGGCGCAGGTGCGCCCGGCCGCGGTCGACGTCTCCAGCGGTGTGGAGGCGTCCAAGGGAATCAAAGATGCCGCCAGAATGGCGGCATTCATATCAGGAGTTAGACATGGATCGTTATGACCTGCCGGACGCCCAGGGCCATTTTGGCCCGCATGGCGGCGTCTATGTCGCCGAAACCTTGATGGCGGCGCTGGACGAGCTGAAAAACGAGTACGCTCGCGTCAAGGCCGACCCGTCGTTCTGGGAAGAATTCCGCCACGAGCTCAAGCACTACGTCGGCCGGCCCAGCCCGGTCTACCACGCCAAGCGCTGGTCCGAGCAACTGGGCGGCGCGCAGATCTATCTGAAGCGCGAAGACCTGAACCACACCGGCGCGCACAAGATCAACAACGCCATCGGCCAGGCGCTGCTGGCGCGGCGCATGGGCAAGAAGCGGGTGATCGCCGAAACCGGCGCCGGCCAGCACGGCGTGGCCTCCGCCACCGTGGCGGCGCGCTACGGCATGGAGTGCGTGGTGTATATGGGCGCCGAGGACATCAAGCGCCAATCGCCCAATGTGTTCCGCATGAAGCTGCTGGGCGCCACCGTGGTGCCGGTGGAGTCCGGTTCCAAGACGCTGAAGGACGCCCTGAACGAGGCGATGCGAGACTGGGTGACCAATATCGACAGCACCTTCTACATCCTGGGCACCGCGGCCGGTCCGCATCCCTATCCGATGCTGGTGCGCGATTTCGTGTCCGTGATCGGCGAGGAGGCCAAGGTGCAGATGCCGGAAGTGATCGGCCGCCAGCCGGATGTGGTGGTGGCTTGCGTCGGCGGCGGCTCCAACGCCATCGGCATGTTCTACCCGTATATCGGCGTGGACGGCGTGCGCATGGTGGGCGTAGAGGCCGGCGGTCTGGGCCTGGATTCCGGCAAGCACGCGGCGCCGATTTCCGGCGGCGCGCCCCTGGGCGTGTTGCACGGCGCCAAGAGCTATCTGATGCAGGACGAGAACGGCCAGGTGGTGGAAACCCATTCGGTGTCCGCCGGCCTGGATTATCCGGGCGTGGGGCCGGAGCACAGCTACCTGAAGGACATCGGCCGCGCCGACTACGTGGCGATCAACGACGACGAGGCTTTGCGCGCCTTCCACGACTGTTGTCACTTCGAGGGCATCATCCCGGCGCTGGAGTCCAGCCACGCGCTGGCCTGGGCCGTCAAGGAAGCGCCGAAGATGGGCAAGGACCAGGTGATTCTGGTCAATCTGTCCGGCCGCGGCGACAAGGACATCAACACTGTGGCCGGTCTTGCCGGCATCACTCTGTAAGGAGGCGCTATGTCACGTATCGCCAAATGTTTTGAAGCGCTGGCCGGCAGCAAGGCGCTGATCCCCTTCATCACCGCCGGCGACCCGTCGCCGCAGCTGACCGTGCAACTGATGCACGGCCTGGTGGAGGGCGGCGCCGACATCATCGAACTGGGGGTGCCGTTTTCCGATCCGATGGCCGACGGCCCGGTGATCCAGCGCGCCTCCGAGCGCGCTCTGGTCCACAAAGTGGGTCTGCGCCAGGTGCTGGATCTGGTGGCGGCGTTCCGCCGCGACAACGATCACACCCCGGTGGTGCTGATGGGTTATCTGAATCCGGTGTTCGCCATGGGCTATCAGGACTTCGCCGCGGCGGCCAAGGCCGCCGGCGTCGACGGGGTGCTGACTGTGGACAGCCCGCCGGAGGAATCCGCCGATCTGTCGGCGGCCTTGACCGCCAACGGCCTGGATCCGGTATTTCTGATCGCGCCCACCACGCCGCCGCAACGTGTGGCGGAAATCGCCAAACTGGCGCGCGGATACGTCTATTATGTGTCTCTGAAGGGGGTGACCGGCGCCGGGCATCTGGACATTGACGACGTAGCGCGTAAAATTGCTGCCCTTAGAGAATATTTGACCGTACCGATAGGCGTCGGCTTTGGCATTCGCGACGGTGCGACAGCCAAGGCGATCTCCGCCGCCGCAGACGCGGTGGTGGTGGGCAGCCGTTTGGTGCAGGAAATTGAGGCGGCGACACCCGAAACCGCCAAAGAGCGGTTAACCCGTCTGGTGGCCGAACTGAAGGCCGCCATCCGATAGAACACTGCGGGGGCTCAGCCCCCGTTTTACTGTGCCCGCCGTTTGGCGGCGGGCCCAAGAATCAAGGAGTCAGCATGAGCTGGTTGAATAAGCTCCTGCCGCCGAAGATCAAGCGCGACAACCGCGCCGACAAACCTTCCGCGGTACCGGAGGGGCTTTGGAGCAAGTGCCCGGAATGCGAAGCCGTGTTGTATTACACCGATCTGGAGAGCAATCTGCAGGTGTGTCCCAAGTGTAATCACCACCATCCGCTGACCGCGCGCGAACGTCTGAACCTGCTGCTGGATGAAGAAGGCCGTCGCGAGTTGGGCGAAGAGGTCAAGCCGGTGGATATCCTGAAGTTCAAGGACAGCAAGAAATATCCGGACCGCCTGACCGCCGCCAAGAGCGACACCGGCGAGGACGACGCGCTGGTGGTGATGCAGGGCAGCATCGAATCGATGCCGGTGGTGGTGGCCGCGTTTGAATTCAAATTCATCGGCGGCTCCATGGGCTCGGTGGTGGGCGAGCGCTTCGTGCGCGGCGTGCGCGCCGCGGTGGAGGCCAAGGCGCCCTTCATCTGCGTGGCCGCTTCCGGCGGCGCGCGGATGCAGGAAGGCTTGAACTCGCTGATGCAGATGGCCAAGACCAGCGCGGCCTTGCAGCTGCTGACCGACGCCAAGCTGCCCTTCATCTCGATCCTGACCGACCCGACCATGGGCGGCGTGTCCGCCTCCTTCGCCTTCCTGGGCGACGTGGTGCTGGCCGAACCCAAGGCGCGCATCGGTTTCGCCGGCGCGCGGGTGATCGAGCAAACCGTGCGCGAAACCTTGCCGGAAGGCTTTCAGCGCGCCGAGTTCCTGCTGAGCAAGGGCGCGGTGGACATGGTGGTGGACCGCCGCGAGCTGAAGCGCAAGCTGGCGGAGCTGTCCACGCTGCTGATGAAGGAGCCGGCTCCGGTCTGATCCGCAGCCAAGCCGCATTGAAAAGCCGCCAGAGATGGCGGCTTTTTTATTTGGCGCGGCAGGTTTGCACCGCGCGATTGAATTGCGTCAGGAACTGCGGCGATTCGCGGGCGAGAAAGGCTTTGCCGAAGTAGACGCCGAAGGGCAGGCTTTGCGCCAGTTCGCTGCGCAGCTGCTCCTGCACGCCCATCTTGGCGATCAGCGCGTCCACCACGTAGGCGTTGCCGAGAATGGCGTCGACGCGGCGGCTCAGCAGCATCTTGACCAGCTGTTCGCTATTGGGCGGGGTGGAGGTGAGCTGGTAGCCGTGTTCGCGCAGCCAGTCGTCCATATTGGAGCCGTTGAAGGCGGCGGTGCGGCCCTGGCGCTTGAAATCGCTGCCGGACGGGGATTGCGGATTGTCCTTCAGCAGATACCAGCGCCGCTCGTAAGGCAGGATGGGGGCGGACAACACCGCGTAGCCGTCGCGCTCCGCGGACGGCGTGGCGGTGAAGAAGGCGTCGGCCTGCTGGTGCTGCACCTGCCATTGCGCGCGAGGCCACGGCAGGAAGGCGATGGAGTAGGGGCGTTGCAGTTGTTTGAGCGCGCATTGCACCACTTGCACCGCCAGGCCGTCGGCGCTGCCGTCCTCCTTGCGGAAGGAAAGCGGAGCTTGCTGATGGGTGTTGAGCCGGATGGGGGGCTCGGCGGCGGCGGCGGCGGCGAGCAGCAGGCCGGCAAGCAGGACGCGTCGGATGGGCGACGGGCATGCGTGGCGGCGGGGAAGGCGTTGCGCGGCCTTGCGTAAAAAATGGGCGGCAGTCATTTGTTTTTTGCAATCATGGAGTTGCCGGTCTTATCCACATGCTGTCACCAGATTTGCCCATTGGCAAGGTGGGAAAGTTCCCCGGATTTGCCTTTTTTATAAGCGTAAGAGGCAAGTGGCTAATTGCAAAAGTTTTTTTGGTGTCCGGCCGGGGTTATCCACACAGTTATCCGGCGATTGCTGTGGAAAACCCGGGCCGCCGCCGCCTTCATTCCGCCTGTTCCAAGGCCTCCAGTTCGGCCTGGGCATCCAGCCAGGCTTCCTCCACTTCGGCCAGACGGGTCGCCACCTCGCCCTGGCGGCGCACCGCGTCGGCCAGCCGTTGCCGGTTGGCGTCCTCGTAGGCGTCGGCGGAGGCCATGAAGCCGTCCAGTTCGGCTTTCGCCGCGCTGAGCTGGTCCAGTTCCTTTTCCAGCTTGTTCAGCTTGTTCTGCAGCGGTTTGCGCAGCAGGGACAGCCGTTGCCGCGCTTCCGCCTCCTGGCGTTTCTGTTCCTTGCGATTCAGGCCCTGGGCGTCTCCGGACGAGGGCTTGCCGGCGTCGGCGAGCAGGGTCAGCCGCCACTGGCGATAATCCTCCAGGTCGCCGTCGAAGGGCTGCACCTTGCCGTGGCTGACCAGCCAGAAGATGTCGGTGGTGGCTTCCAGCAGGCTGCGGTCGTGGGACACCACGATCAGCGCGCCGCTGAAATCCTGCAAGGCCATGGTCAGCGCGTGGCGCATTTCCAGGTCCAGGTGGTTGGTGGGTTCGTCCAGCAGCAGCAGATTGGGTTTTTGCCAGACTATCATCGCCAGCGCCAGCCGCGCTTTCTCGCCGCCGGACATCGGGCCCACCGGATCGGTGGCGGCGTCGCCACGGAAGTTGAAGCCGCCCAGGAAGCTGCGCAACTCCAGTTCGCGCGTGGTGGGCGCCAGTCTTTGCATATGCTGCAGCGGCGTCTCGTCTTCGCGCAGGGTTTCCAGCGTGTGCTGGGCGAAATAGCCTATCTTCAGCGTCTGCGCGTTGACGACTTCGCCGCGCAGCGGCGCAAGGTCGCCGGACAGCAGCTTGACCAGGGTGGATTTGCCGGCGCCGTTGACGCCGAGCAGGCCGATGCGCGCGCCGGCCTCCACCGATAGATTCAGTCCGCTAAGAATGGCGGCGGAGCCGTAGCCGACGTCGGCCTGTTCCAGCTTCAGCAGCGGATTGGGCAGGTTGTCCGGGCTGTCGAAGTGGAAGTCGAACGGCGAAGCCACGTGGGCCGGCGCGATGCGCTCCAGCTTTTCCAGCGCCTTGACCCGGCTTTGCGCCTGGCGCGCCTTGGACGCCTTGGCCTTGAAGCGGTTGACGAAGGATTCCAGGTGGGCGATCTGGCGCTGCTGTTTTTCGTATTCGCCTTGCTGACGCGCCAGTTTTTCCGCGCGCATCACTTCGAACTGGCTGTAGTTGCCGGTGTACAGCGTCAGTTCCTGGTTGGCGACTTCGACGATGTGGTCGCAGACGCTGTCCAGGAAGTCGCGGTCGTGGGAAATCATCAGCAGGGTGCCCGGATAGCCTTGCAGCCAGTCTTCCAGCCACAGCACGGTTTCCAGGTCCAGGTGGTTGGTGGGTTCGTCCAGCAGCAGCAGGTCGGAGCGGCACATCAGCGCCTGGGCCAGGTTGAGGCGCATGCGCCAGCCGCCGGAGAAGCTGGCCACCGGCCGTTGCTGGGCGTCCACGTCGAAGCCCAGGCCGGTCAGCAGCTTGCCGGCGCGCGCCGGCGCGGCGTAGGCGTCGATGCGCGCCAGTTCGCCGTGCAGATGGCCGATGGCGTTGCCGTCGTGCCGCTCTTCGGCGTCCCGCAGCCCCTGTTCCAGCTGGCGCAGCTCATGGTCGCCGTCCAGCACGTAGTCCAGCGCCGAGCGTTCCAGCGCCGGCGTTTCCTGCGCCACATGGGCGATGGTCCAGTGCGGCGGCAGCAGCGCGTCGCCGCTGTCGGCGTGCAATTCGCCCATCAAGAGCGCGAACAGGCTGGATTTGCCGGCGCCGTTGGCGCCGGTGAGGCCGGTCTTGTAGCCGGGGTTGAGCGTCAGGTTGGCGCCTAGCAGCAATTCTTTCAGGCCGCGGCGCAGATTGAGGTTTTTGAGTTGAATCATAGGAGTCCGAACGGCCGCGCCGGCGTTCGCGGCCGGCGCGGCGCATGGGTGTGGGTCAGGCCGGGGGCAGCGCGCTGAGATCCCAGCGCGGCTTGATCGAGTAACTGCCGGGGGCTTGGGCGTGTTTCAGCCGCATCGCGCCGGCGAAGGCGATCATCGCGCCGTTGTCGGTGCACAGCGCCAGCGGAGGATAGAAGACTTCGAAGCGGCGACGGCGCGCGGCCTCGTCCAGCGCGGCGCGCAGCTGCTTGTTGGCGCCGACGCCGCCGGCCACCACCAGCCGCTTCATGCCGCACTGCTTGAGCGCGGCCAGCGATTTCTTGGTCAGCACTTCGACGATGGCTTCCTGGAAGGCGCGGCAGATGTCCTTGCGCGTCTGTTCGTCGATGTGGCCGTCGGCGTCCGCCACCTGCTTGCTCAGCGTCAGCACCGCGGTTTTCAGCCCGGAAAAGCTCATGTCCAGATCGCCGGAGTTCAGCATGGGCCGCGGCAGGGTGAAGCGGGCCGGGTCGCCTTCCTCGGCCAGCCGCGACAGCAGCGGGCCGCCGGGATAGGGCAGGCCCAGCAGTTTGGCGGTCTTGTCGAAGGCCTCGCCGGCGGCGTCGTCCAGGGTTTCGCCCAGGATTTGGTAGTCGCCTACGCCGCGCACCGCCATCAGCTGCGTGTGGCCGCCGGAAACCAGCAGGGCCAGGAAGGGGAACTCGGGCTTGGGCTCGGCCAGCAGAGGAGACAGCAGATGGCCTTCCAGATGATGGACGCCCAGCACCGGGATGTTCAGGCCGAAGGCCAGCGCGTTGGCCACGCTGGCGCCCACCAGCAACGCGCCGCCTAGGCCGGGGCCCTGGGTGTAGGCGATGGCGTCGAGGTCGGCCAGGGTCTTGCCGGCCTCGGCCAGGCAGGCCTCGGTCAGCGGGATGGCGCGGCGGATGTGGTCGCGGCTGGCCAGCTCGGGGACCACGCCGCCGTATTCGGCGTGCATGGCCATCTGAGTGTGCAGTTGGTGGGCCAGCAGGCCGCCGTCTGTGTCGTACAAAGCGACTCCGGTTTCGTCGCAGGAAGATTCAATACCTAGTACCAGCATGTTTGGGCGCAGCTCGGATATAGCGGGACAATCTTTCTATTTTACCGGTGAATCTTTGTTCGCCCAAATCCGGATGTTAGGCTAGGTCGTTTCGGAATTCCTACTATGAGGAGAGGCGGGGATGAAAGCCAGGTTGAAGTGGGTGGACGGCGTGTGTTTTCTGGGCGAAAGCGGCAGCGGTCACGCGGTGGTGATGGACGGCGCGCCGGAGGGCGGCGGCAGGAATCTGGGGCCGCGGCCCATGGAGCTGTTGCTCTTGGGCACCGCCGGCTGCACCAGCTACGATGTGATCACCATTCTGAAGAAATCGCGGCAGCAGGTCAGCGATTGCTGGGTGGAGATCGAGGCCGAGCGCGCCGAGGAGGAGCCCAAGGTGTTCACCCGCATTCATTTCCACTTTGTGGTGAGCGGGCGCGAACTGAAGGCGGACGCGGTGGAGCGGGCGATCAGGCTGTCGGCGGAGAAATACTGTTCCGCCTCCATCATGCTGGGCAAGACCGCCGACATCAGCCACGATTTCGAACTGCGCGACGCCTGAGAGCGTGGCCGACGGCGGGCGGGCCGGCCAGCAGTTCCGCCGCCAGGTTCAGCGCCGCGTCGCAGTCCGGGCGGTGGCGCAGCGGATAGCCCCAGAATTTTTCGAAGCGCGGCGCGAACTCGTCCAGATAGCGCTGTTGGTCGGTCAGAGGAGCGATCACGATGGTGCCCCGGATCAGCTGGCGGATTTGCAGCCGGTTGTCCTTGACCCACAGCGCCGCCATCTTGCGGATGATGCGCGCGTGCAGGTCCAGCTCGGTGGGGGCCGGTTCCTTGGCGATGAAGACGAAGGGACGTTGCTGGAGCAGCAGCTGGTCCAGCGTGGCGAAGATGTCGGTGGGCTGCTGTCCATCCGGGCGGCGGCGATCCAGCCAGACGATGGGAAAGTCTTGAGCGTGGAATTGCATGGCTTTTTTGTAAATGAGAATCAATATCATTGTATCGATAAAAACCCGCTTTGTCATCTCGTCGCGGCCGCGCTGCGGCCTTGAGATTCGCGCCGGCGGTCCCCATCTCCCCCAAAGCCGGCCGCGGGCGCAAAGCTTGGGTTGCCGGGCGTAAGCCGATACAATAGGCGGTTTTGCGCGGCTGCTGAACCCGGGGCCGCCATCGACGAAAAAGGCGCAGGGATGACTACCATCGTGGCGGTAAGAAAGGGCGATCAGATTGCGATCGCCGCAGACAGCCAGACCACTTTTGGCGACGACCAGAAGCTGCTGGCCGGCTATGATTGTTTCCACAACAAGATTTTCCAGCACGGGGACAGCTATCTGGCCATCTCCGGCTCGGCCGCGCATGACCTGGTGCTGCAAGGCGCGCTGAAGGAGTTGAAGAAAAAAGACTTGAGCAGCCGCCAGGGCATTTTCGAGACCTTCCGCAAGCTGCATCCCAAGCTGAAGGACGGTTTCTACCTGCGTCCCGAGGAGGACGAGGAAGATCCGTACGAATCCAGCCAGATGATGGTGGTGATCGCCAACCGTCACGGCATTTTCGGGGTTTACCCCATGCGCGAGATCTATGAGTTTTCCCGCATCTGGGCGATAGGCTCCGGCCGCAAGTTCGCGATGGGCGCGATGTACGCGGTGTACGACCAGGCGCTGAGCGCGCGCGAAATCGCCGAAATCGGCGTGCGCGCCGGCTGCGAATTCGACGTCAGCTCTTCGATGCCGATGACGGTCTATACCGTAGAGCTGGCGGCGGACAAGGAAAAGAAAGACACAGCATGAGCACACAAGACAGATTGCAACGATTTTTGTTTGACGGCGCGCCGGTGCGCGGCGCCTTGGTGCGCCTGGACGGCGCCTGGCAGCAGGTGTTGGCCCGCCGCAGCTACCCGCCGGCCATGAAGAAGATCGTCGGCGAAATGATGGCGGCGGCCGAGCTGATGGCCGCCAACCTCAAGTTCGACGGCGCGCTGATCCTGCAGCTTCACGGCGCCGGCGCCCTGAAGCTGGCGGTGGTGGAGTGCAATAACGACCGCACCATCCGCGCCACCGCCAAGTGGGACGACGGCATTGCCGACGACGCTTCCATCCAGTCCTTGCTGGGCGGGCACGGGCGTTTTGTGGTGACGCTGGAGCCGCGCGTGGACAAGGCGCAAACCTGGCAGGGCATCGTGGCGCTGGAGGGCGACAGCATAGGCGAGATGCTGGAGAACTACATGCTGCGTTCCGAGCAGCTGGAAACTCGGCTGATCCTGGCCTCCAGCGACGAAACCGCCGCCGGCATGCTGTTGCAGAAACTGCCGGAAGGCCATGGCGATCCGGAAGGCTGGGAGCGCATCCAGATGCTGGGCGCCACGCTGAGGGCGGACGAACTGCTGGGCCTGCCGGCCGAGGACGTCCTGCACCGCCTGTTCCACGAGGAAACGGTGCGGGTGTTTGATCAGGAGACGGTGAGCTTCGCCTGCAACTGCAGCCGTGAACGCGTCGGCGACATGCTGAAGATGTTGGGCGGCCAGGAGGTGGGCGAGGTGTTGCTGGAACAGGGCAGCGTGGAAATCGTCTGCGACTATTGCAACCAGCATTACGTTTACGACGAGGACGACGCCAACCGTCTGTTTGATTACGACGTGATCGCCGCCGCGCGCGAGGCCAGGCATTGACGCCTGTCCCTTGGTTGGGCAACAAACTTTATCGAAGCCGCTTGCGCGGCTTTTTTTACGCCATTTTTTCGGTGAAAAACAGGGTAAAAATACCAATGTTGTAATTATGGTTTAAATTGGGTGTTTTATTTTAAACTGAATTCTCATGACGATGGCTATTCTATATGATTTGAAATGCGCATCTGAATATTGATGCGACATTATTAATGTCTTGGATAGCGTCATGATAAAAACAGCTTCGCTCAGCGGCGTGCGCGCACTGAGTCTTTCCGTGATGGCGGCCGCCTTATTGGCCGGTTGCGTCAGCGATTCCGAAAAAACAGCGGTCAGCCAGCCGGCGCCGCAGGCCAATCTTCCTCAGGCCGGCCACTCCTCGCATTCTCCGGCTTTGTCGGAGAAACCGTCTTATCCGCACGGCCTGCCGCCTGGCGCGCCGGCCGACGGCGCCGGTCCCGGCGCCAAGCCGCAAGGTCCGATGCAGCAGACCGGCGCGCGCCGCGCCAAGGAGGCCGCGGCCGGGCCGCAGTACGCCGCCTGCGAGGAGGCCAAGCTGGGCCAGTTGTCCGGCGCGGCGCTGGCGCGCTATGTCGCCAGCGTGCAGGGCACGTGCATGAACCGCCTGTTCCAGGCGGACGCCTTCAGCTACCGGGTGGTGTCGCCGGCGAATATGCGGGAAGTGGCGGCCGAGGCCCGCGCCCGCGCGCAAAGCTGGGACGGCAAGAGCGCCAACGGCTTGTGGCCGCTGGCGGTGTTCCTGAAAGCCGGCTACTTCACCCAGTACAGCCACGCCGCGGAAGTGGGCGATTACGGCCGTCCGGTGGACGAGCCGGTGATGCAGGCGGTGAGCGCGCTGGCGGAAAACCCGGCGCTGTGGAGCGAGCCGGTGCGCGACGGCAGCGGCGACCACGACGCCTGGTATCTGGCGACCGATCTGCGTCAGTCGGTGGCGGAAACCATGATTCTGGCGGATTCGGTGCGCAAGCAGGAATACGCGCTGCCGCTGCTGCAGCGCTTCTTCGGCCGCTACAACGCCGCGGCTAAGAACAACTGGGCGCGCATCGCGCTGCATCCGATGCAGACCACCCTGTTCAATATGCATTACACCGAGGGCTTCGCAGACAAGGCGGGCGCCGGTCAACTGGACGCGCTGGCGACCAGCCTGGCAGGGCTGACCCGCGCCGGCCAGCCGGCCTTCGCCGACGAACAGATGTATCTGAACACCGTGCGCGAAACCGGCCGCTTCATGCAATACCCGCGCACCGCCAAACTGGCGGAAGACGCGGTGGCCGGCCTGCTGGGCGGGGAGAAGTTCGGCGCTTCGTGGGCGGAAGCGGTGTACGCCTTGAAGAAACTGGGCAAGGTGCCGTGCGAGCGCTACGGCATCTGCCAGGCGGAACAGGAGCTGAAAACGCATCTGTTCCCGCATAGCTGGAGCTTCGACAACGGCAATCTGGTGTTCGAAACCCCGCTGGCGCTGGCCGAAGTGGAGCCGCTGTACTACGCGATGAAGCAGGTGCAGGCGCAATTGGGCCGGGTCAGCGGCATCAGCCAGCCGGTGAACGGCGACACCAACGCCAAATTGCGCATGGTGATCTACGGCAGCAAGACCGCCTACCAGCGCTTCCAGGGCCTGCTCAATGAATTGTCCACCGACAACGGCGGCATTTACATCGAAAAGGACGGCACCTTCTACACCTTCCAGCGCGAAGTGCCGCGCGAGAGCTATCTGAGCCTGGAAGAACTGGTGCGCCACGAGTACGTGCACTATCTGTCCGGCCGCTTCATCCAGCCGGGCATGTGGGGCAGCTCGGACTTCTACCGCGACGACCGCCGCATGGCCTGGTACGACGAGGGCTTCGCCGAATTCATGGCCTGGAGCACGTCGCGCGACGGCATCAAGGTGCGCGGCCACGTGGTGGACGTGGTGGCCAACGGCTGGCCGCAAAGCTATCTGGAACCGTCCCGCATCATGCGTTCCAGCTATAGCGACGGTTGGGACTTCTACAGCCATTCCGCCTTGTGGTTCTACTACCTGAACCAGCAACAGCCGGGCCGCATCGCCGAGATCCTGGCCTCGCTGCGCGCCGACGACGTCAAGCGCTTTGATGCCCTGGTGGCGGAAATGGGCCGCGACGCGGGTCTGGTGCAGGGCTTCCACGATTATGTGGGCCGCCAGGTGGAGGCGCAGCGCGCCGGTCAACTGGGCAATACCTCGACCGTGCGGGGCGTGGACTGGCTGAAACAGGCGGAGTGGCAGGCCGGCGAGATCGGCGCGATCGAGGGCGCGATGCGCCGTCATCTGCCGGTGGCGTGCCGCGTCTGGGCCGACGGCGAACGCAGCGCTCTGCGCCGCTTCGAATGCGACGGCGTCTTGCCCTTGCGTTCCGGCACCGCCACCATGGCGCGCCAGGAGCTGGACAAGACCCTGGACTCCGCCCTGCAGAACCTGCTGCGCGGCAGCGGCATCAACAATATGATGGCGCTCAACTGCGCGGCCACCGACTACGACTTCAAGGCCAAGCGCGCCGCGCTGCGCTGCGAAGGCCCGTTGGGTCCGGCTGCGTCGCAGCCGTCGCAGCCGGGCGGCGGCGATGCCCAACTGGGTTTGGCCAAGCTCAGCTATTCCAGCCCTGTGCGCTGCCTGCGCGGCCAGCTGCAAGGCGTGGGCGAGCCGGACGGCTATAGCCTGGTGAGCGGTCCCAAGCTGGGCCGCGCCGTCATGGCCGACCACGGTGCCTTCAACTACCGCCGCGATCAGGATCAGCCGGGCGTGGCCGACCAGATCACCGTGCGCGTGCGCAAGGGCGCGCAAACGCGGGACGTGGTGGTGCAGTTGCTGGCGACGCCGGTGAATATGTCGGACGAGGCGTGCTGGGCCCGCGCCGGTTGAGGCGTGTCTGAGGCATGAATGAAAAGAGCCGGGAGATTCCCGGCTCTTTTTGTTTTAGAGCGCTTGAACCTGGCCCAGGTCCGGCCGCTCCAGCCACGCCATGAAGGCATCGCCCAGCCTTTGGCTCTCGGCGGTGGCCTGGCGCCAGACCTGCTGGCGCTGCGCGTCCCGGCCCAGGTAGCGGTGGAAGTCGTTGCGGTCCGGCAGTTTGCCGCCGGGCAGGCGCGCCAAGTAGTCGCGCGACGGCGAGATCAGCACGGTGTTGGCGTGGTGGGCCGGATTGGACCGGCGCCAGGGCAGGAATTTGTCGAACCAGCCGGGCACGATGCGCTCGGTGAAATGAGGGTAGAGCACGATGTCGTCGCCCTGGGCGAAGGGAAAGTCCAGATGGTAGTCGGTCAGGCCGCCGTCGCGATAAGTGGCCGCCGGCGCGCCCGGCAACTGTACGCCGTTGAGCACGCCGGGAATGGCGATGGTGCCCATCAGCGCGGCGTCCAGATTGTCCGCTCCCAGCGGTTGGCACAGCGTAAGGATGTCGTCCGCGGGCTTGAAGCGCAAGTCGCTGCGCGGGTCGTGGCAGATCACCCGGCTGAAGGCGTGGCGCAGCAGGCCGCGGGACACGGCGTTGAGCGCGGCGCTCAGCGCCAGACCGCCCAGCAGCGCCGCGCGCGCCTCGCTGGCGAGCAGGCCGTGGGAACGCACCAGCAACAGGCTAAGCTGATAGTGAGGGTGATCGATCAGCGCGCCGCGCGCCTCGGGCGGCAGCACCTCGTCCAGCATCAGGCGGGTCTGGCGGGTGATGTCGGCCACGCCGATCTTGGCCGCGTAGGTTTCAGCGGTGTAGCGCTCCGCCAGCCGGGCCAGCGCCTGACGCGGTTCGGCCTGCATCGCGCAGGCGAAGCGCCAGCCGCCGATGGAGGCGCCGACCAGCTCGCGCTGGCGCGGGCTGCGGTTCAGCCATTCGAACACCGCCTGGTCCAGGCCGGTGATGCCTATCGCCTTGGGGCCGCCGGCGGCGCCGGGCAGGGTGGCCACGCTGGCGGCGGGCAGGCCCTGGCGCGCCAGCAGCTTGCGGGCGTGCGCGCCGGCCTTGATCACGAGAGGCGGGTAGGGAATATGAATGGCGGGCATGGTGTTTTATTCTGGGCTGGGGTTGGCCAGCGCGGGGCGGTTTTTGGTATCCTGCTGGGTTTCGATATTCATTCGCATCGGGCGGCGCGGCCGCCTTCAGGAGCACTGTCATGATACCCGTAAGCCAACTGGCCGACTATCTGCGCGAGCAGAGCCTGGATCTGGATCGCACCGAGCTGCAGATCGCGGTGCTGACCCTGTCCGCGGTGTTGAACGCGGACAAGCCGGCGGCGCGGCAGGATTTGTACCGCTACCGGGTGCCCAAATTGAGCGAGGACGGCAGTTGCTCCTTGTTCGAGGAACTGGCCGACGAGCCTTACGACCTGGCGCCGCTGTTCGGCGGCGAAAGTCCGGAGGCGACGGCGGCGCTGCGCAATCTGCTGGCGCTGGTGGAGTCGGTGAACCTCAAGGTGGGCGCGGACTGGCTGGGCGTGTATCGCAAGATAGGCAAGGGCCAGCAGGCCAAGCTGGTCAAGCTGGCTTATCAGGGCGTGCCCAGCCGCGCGGAGTTTCCTTTGACCGAGGCCTTCGCCGAGTACAGCAACAACAGCCGGGTGGGCCTGACCGGCTGGGCGGTGCTGATCGAGGACGTCAAAGCCTGGCGCGCCGAGGGCGGCGGCTATTACGAGTGCGATCCCAAGGTGATGAGCGAGGTCTGCCTGCCGGTGCTGGGCCGGGACGACAATGTGCTGGGCATTCTGGACGCCGAGGCGTCCAGCGCCGGTTTCTTCACGCCGGAGCGGCTGGTGTGGCTGGCTGCGCTGGCCATCGTGCTGGCCGAGCCTTTCGCCGCCTTGCCGCTGGCGCTTGAAAATCCGGAAGCCGACCACAGTTAATAAAGATTATCGCGCGCGGATTCAGGCGCGTTCATCAGGTTTAGCGGAGAAACAATGTCATTGCCTGCTGTCGAGCTCAGCGCTGATGAGCCGAGGATGGAGTACATCGCCAGTTGCAAGCTGCCCACCCCCTGGGGTGAGTTCACCATGCATGGTTTTGAGGAAGTGGGGGGGCGCGAGCACGTCGCGCTGACCCTGGGCACGATAGACGACGGCGAGCCGGTGCTGTCGCGCCTGCATTCGGAGTGCCTGACCGGCGACGCGCTGTTTTCGCTGCGCTGTGACTGCGGCTTCCAACTGGAGGCGGCCTTGTCCGCCATCGCCGCCGAAGGCCGCGGCGCCTTGCTGTATCTGCGTCAGGAAGGCCGCGGCATCGGCCTGATCAACAAGATCCGCGCCTACCAGCTGCAGGACGGCGGCGCGGACACCGTGGAAGCCAACGAGCGGCTGGGCTTCCCCGCCGACATGCGCGACTTCCGCATCGCCCGTCATATGCTGGACCAGCTGGGCGTGTCGCGGGTGCGGGTGATGACCAATAATCCGCGCAAGATCGAAACCCTGCGTAATGCCGGCATCGATGTGGTGGAACGGGTGCCGCTGGAAGTGGGACGCAATCCGCACAACGACCGTTATCTGGACACCAAGGCCAGCAAGTTGGGCCATATGTTGTTCAAGTGAGCGGCCGCGCCGGAACAGCGCAGTCGGGGGGATGTGCGAGCGGGAGCCGGCAGGCTCCCGTTTTTCATGCCAGCGCCGCGCAGAGCGCTGTCCAGCGGGCGGCCAGCTCGTCCGCCGCCAACGCGGCGGGAAAGGCCAGCCGGCGGCGCGCGGCGGCGATCTCGTAATCGATGCCGTGGCAGTCTGCCCCCAGCAAGCGGACGCCGGCGGGCAAGGGGGCGCTTTGCGCCAGCAGCTCAGCCTCTTGTTCCGGCTCCAGCGTCGGGCCGTCCAGCCACTGCTCGGCCTCCAGCCAGCCCATGCGGCCGAAGCCTTCGATATAGCGCAGCCGTTGCGGCTGCAGTCGGTAGAAGGCGAAGTCCAGCTGCAGCCAGTCTTCGGCCTCCGGCTGGTAGCGCAGATGGCGCGCCAGTTCCAGCGGCGTGGGTTGGAAGGCTTTCATATCGCCCAGCAGGGTCAGGCGCGCGCCGCTCTGGCTGGACGCCGCCGCCGGGTCCAGCAAGGCCACGCTGCAGCGCGGATCGGCTTGCAGATTCTTGCTGTGCTCGGCCAGCGCGCTGAGGCAGAGCGTGGGCCGGTGGCGCAGGTCGGGCACGCAGGGTATCGGCGTGGCGTAGGGATAGCCGGCCAGTTGAGTGCTGTGGGTGGCCAGGCTGGCGTGGACGCAGCGGTGCAGCAGATGGACGGCGGCTGAGGGCGGGATTTTCATGTTTGGTTTCCGGCGCGAAGTGGGCCCATCTTAGCCGCCGCCGCCGCCGGGCGCAAAAAAGCCCCGGAGGACCGGGGCTCAAGGCGAGAGAGCGCTGCTTTAAAAACCGGGGGTCCGCGCGATGAAGGCGTTCAGATTGGCGATGTTCAGGCTGCCCCAGCCGGTGGTGTAGTCCCAGCCCTTGGCGGCGCTGTAGGCACCGTTGCTGCCGCTGGTGACGTCGTGGTACAGCGCGGGGTTGGCCTTGAAGTATTTGTAGATCGACGGCGCCGGCGAGTGGATGTTGTTGCCGTTTGCCGACTCTATCCGCGCCCAGAAGCCGGTGAACAAGGGCGCCGCCAGACTGGTGCCGCCGATCTGCGAGGTGCCGCCGTTGACCAGGACCAGCGCGCCGCTATTGGGGTCGGCGTCGAAGGAGACGTCGGGCACGCCGCGTTTGGTCTTGGAAATGGTCAGCACGCCGGCGCTGCTTTGCCAGGCCGGAGCGTTCTCGGTGTAGCTGGGACCGCCGCCGCCGCCGTTCCAGGTGCTTTCCGACAGATACGCGGTCTTGCCGCTGGTGGACAGGGTGGTGCCGCCCACCGCGATCACGTAGGGCGACACCGCCGGGTAGCTCTGGCGCGCGGTGCGGCCGCCGCACTCGTAGGAGCCGGAGTCGCCGGTGGACACCGAGAAGGTCTGGCCCTGGGCCACCGCCGCCTGGAAGATCTGGTCTGCGCTGGCGGTCATGCCGTCGCTCTGGGCGCTGGTCTCGCATTCGCCCAGCGAAACGTTGACCACCTTGGCCGTGCCGTCGCTGACTGCGGCGTTGAAGGCGGCGGTGATGTCGGCGTTGGTCATCGACGGCGCCACGTAGAAGTTCATCTGCTGCACCGCGCCGCCGGCGGCGGCGAGAATGTCCTGGCTGTCCAGGTTCCATTCCTCGGTGCCGGAGGTGTCGCTGCTGGGCGTGCCGCTATTGATCACCGAGGTGGCCACCGCGCCGTAGCCTGCGCCGCTGGCGAAGTCCTGCAGATCGCTCAGCGTCTGGCTCAGGTCGCCTTCGGCGATGATGCCGACGGTGGTGTTGCTGGCCGGCGGCAGGCTGTTCGCGTTGTAGATGGACGGGAAGTCGGTGGGGGCGTGGCCGCTGACGCTGGTCGTCTTGAAGGCCTGCGGCGTCGGATGGCGCAGCGCGGTGTGGAACTGGTGAACGTTTTGCAGCCCGTGCACCGCCAGCACGATGTCGGCCAGCGCGCCGGGCACCTGGGCGTTGGCGACATTGGCGAAGGCCTGGCGGCCATTGATGTCGTAGCGGTGCAGCGAGGTCTGGAAGCCGGCCTTGACCGTGGCGGCGCTGCCGTCGGCGGTGATCAGCAGCCGGTTGGGCGCCACCTTGATGTTGCGGAAGCCGCTGGCCTGCAAGTGTTTGACCACGGTTTGCGCCTGGGCCTCGGTGGGGGAGAACTGGCTCAGAAACTCGGCCTTGCTCAGGTAGCGCTTGCTGCGGCCTTGAAGAATGTCCTGGGTCAGCGCGTCCAGCTGCGCCTTGTTGCGCACTTTCAGCGCCACCGCGACGTGGACGCTCTGGCCGGCGGCGACTTCGCCGCTGTCTTGCGCCTGCGGGGTCAGCGTCTGTACCGGGTGAGCCAGGGTGTTGGTGGATTGCCAGTTGAGGTTTGCTGCTTGCGCCGCGATGCTGAAGAAAGCGGCGGACACCAGTGCGGCCGTGTATTGCTTGGCAAACATTCACTTCTCCTCTGAAGAAGTACCGCGCGGGCCTGCGCTTGGGCAGGGCCCTTGGACCGGGCTTGTAGTCGCTCGACGGCGCGCCTTTGGTCCAGGTTGGTTGCCCTTGGTGCGGAAGGGCTGCTCCCGATGGGGAACGCTGAATGTGTAATCCCAAATCTCAATCGATGACAAGTAAATTATTGATCAGCGTCAAATCTGTATGCAAAACGCAAAAAAATGACAATGGCAATGCGTTTTTCTGATTGATCTAATGAGTATGCCTGATGGTTTGCGGCTTGCGTTCTGGGTCTATTCAAGACCTGGCGCGCAAAATAGGGGTAGGCGGGGAAGCGCTTTGCTCATGAGCGGCATGAGTATTTCGAAGAGTCGCCGTCATGGCCGCAAACGCTTTGTCTGGCGCCTGCCCGCCTGGCGTTAAACGGGCGCTTACAGCCGCAGCGCGGCCAGCAAGGCGTTTTCCAGCGCCAGCACGGTTTTGTCGTCGCTAAGACCGGGGCCGGAGATCAGGAAAGAGTCCTCGGCGCGGCTGCCCAAGGTCATGATCTTGGCGGATTGCACATTCATCCGGTAGTCGGACAGCACCTTGGCGATGCGGGCCAGCAGGCCGGGGCGGTCGCCGGCGACGATGGACAGCACGTAGAAGCTGGCCTTGTCGTCCGGGCGGATCAGGATTTGCGGCGTGATCGGGAAGTGCTTGAGGTGGCGGCTGATGCGGCCGGAGGCGGGCAAGCTCAGTTCGCCCTCCTGGCGCAGGCATTCGGCCAGTTCGAACTCGATGAAATTGATCATGTCGCGATAATCGCCGTCATGATGCTCGGGCACGAAGACGTGGAAGGTGTCCAGCGCGTAACCGTGGCGGGTGGTGTAGACCTTGGCGTCGGCGATGCTGTAGTGGGTGCGGCCGAAGAAGGCGCAGGCGCGGGCGAACAGTTCCGGCCGGTCCCGGGTGTAGATCAGCACCTGGATGCCCTCGTGGTCGTCGGACAGCCGGGCGCGGACCAGGGGCTGCTCGGCGTGGACGAAGCGGTTGAGCAGGCGCGCGTGCCAGGCGATCTCCTTGGCCTCGTGGCGCAGGAAGTAAACAGTGTCCAGCTCCTGCCACAGCGCGGCCTCCACGCCGCCGGGCACCGCGTGCAAGCGCAGCAGCGCCTGGGCCTGGTGTTTGCGTTCCTCCAGCTCTGAGGCGACGTCCAGCTGGCCGCCGCGCACCAGTTGGCGCATCGCCGCGTGGTAAAGGTCTTCCAGCAGCTTGGCTTTCCACGCGTTCCAGACTTTGGGGCTGGTGCCGCGGATATCGGCCACGGTGAGCAGGTAGAGCGCGGTCAGCCGGCGTGGCGTGCCGACCAGCTCGGCGAAGCGGCGCACGGTTTCCGGGTCGTAGATATCCTGCTTCTGCGCCACGCTGGACATGGTCAGATGTTGGCCCACCAGCCAGGCCACCAGCTCGCCGTCCTCGGCCGGCAAGCCGTGCTGGCGGCAAAAGTCCGCCGCGTCCACCGTGCCCAGCGCCGAATGATCGCCGCCGCGGCCCTTGGCGATGTCGTGGAACAAGCCGGCCAGATACAGGGTTTCCGGGCGTTCGAAGTCGTTGATCAGCCGGGACATCAGCGGGTATTCGTGGGTGAAGGCGCTGCTGGCGAAGCGGCGCAGATTGCGCACCACCATCAGAATGTGTTCGTCCACGGTGTAGACGTGGAACAGATCGTGCTGCATCTGGCCGACGATGTGGCCGAAATTGGGCAGGTAGCGGCCCAGCACCCCGTATAGATTCATCCGCCGCAGGCAGCGCGTCAGCCCGTTGGGCTCGCGGAATAGTTGCAGGAACAGCTCGCGGTTGCGCGGGTTGTTGCGGAAGCGCTCGTTGATGTGGCTGCGGGCGTGCCACAGCGCGCGCAACATGCGCGGCGCGAAGCCGCTCAGTTCCGGGTTGCGCTGCAGCATCAGAAAAGCTTCCAGGATGGCGGACGGGTATTTTTCGAACACGTCCGGCTGGCGGATGCCCAGCATGCCGTTGACCGAGTAGAAGCGTTCGTTCAGGTTCTGAGTGACGCGCGGCACTTGCGAATAAATCCGGCCGCGCAGATTGGGCAGCAGGATGCCGTTGAGCTGGTTGACGGTCTTGGCGGCGCGGTAATACAGCTGCATCGCCTGTTCGCTGGCGCGTTTGGCCGGCGTGTCCTGCAGGCCCAGCGCCTGGCCCAGCTGTTGTTGCAGGTCGAAGATCAGCCTGTCCTCGCGCCGGCGCGCCAGCAAGTGCAGTTCGATGCGCAGGCCCAGCAATTGGCGTTCGCTGTGCTTGATCAGACGCGCTTCGGCCAGGGTCAGGATGCCGCGGCGCACCAGCGCGTCCCAGTTGTCGCCCAGGCCTATGGCCTTGCTGATCCACAGAATGGTGTGCAGATCGCGCAGTCCGCCCGGGCTTTCCTTGATATTGGGTTCCAGATTGTTGCCGACGCCGAAGTGGCGGGTGTGGCGTTGCTGCTGTTCCTGGGTCTTGCCCTCGAAAAAGGCCAGCGGGTCGCGTTGGCGGTCCAGCAGCGCGCTCATGCGCCGCCAGGGCGCGGCGTCGCCGGCGATCAGCCGGTTTTCCAGCAGATTGGTCTCAATGGTGATGTCGCCGCGGGCCTCGGTCAGGCATTCCTCGACGGTGCGCACGCTGTGGCCGATTTCCAGGCCCACGTCCCACAGCAGGCTGATGAAGGCGCCGACGCGTTCGCCCAGCTCCGGCGACGGCGGCTGGTCCAGCAGCACCAGCAGGTCGATGTCGGAATAGGGGAAGAGCTGGCCGCGGCCGTAGCCGCCCACCGCGATCAGGCTGGCGGCGCCGTCCAGGCCGGACTGCGCCCACAGCGCCTGCAGCGCGGCGTCCACGGTCTGGCTGTGCCGTTTCAGATATTCCTGGGGATTGCGCTGCTGCCGGTATTGCTCGGCCAGCGCCTGACGTTTGCCGGCCAGTTCCTGGCGCATGCGGGCGAGGGATTCCGCGGCCGGCGAACTCATGTCAGCGCCTTTCCTGTCTGGCGATGATGGCGACGCCGGCCACCAGGAACAGCAAGGTGGGCAGGGTGGCGGACAGGATGGGGTTCCAGTCGTACAACAGGCCCAGATGGCCGAACAGGCGATTCACGAAGTGAAAGGCGATGCCCAGGCAGATGCCGCCGAACAGACGGATGCCCAACTGGCCGTGGCGGCGCTGCTGCGGGGTGAAGGCCAGGGCCACCAGCGCCATCGAGATGCAGGCCAGCGGATAGAACAGCTTGCTCCACAAGGCGATTTCGTAGCGCTGGGTTTGCTGTTTATTGCTGCGCAAATGCTCCAGATAGGTCAGCAGCGCGCTGGCCGACATCTGTTCCGGCACCACCAGCAGCACGGACAGGATTTCCGGCTCGACGATAGATTTCCAGGACAGCTCGGGGTAATGACGGCTGACGGCCTGGTCCGCGGTCAGCGTGGTTTCGCGCACATTGATCAGCCGCCATTGCTGATCACTCTTGGAGAAGGAGCCGCGTTCGGCGTAACGGGTGCGCACCAGGCGGAAATTATCGTCGTAGGTGTAGATGCGCACGCCCAGCAGCGAGGTGTCCGGCAGCATTTCATGGACGTTGATGAAGTTCTGATTGTCCTTGACCCAGATGCCGGAACGGAACTCCTGCGCCACCATGGAGTGGGTGGCGGACAGCTTCAGGCTCTGCGCCTGCTGGCCGGTGCGCGGCGCCACCACCTCGCCCAGCAGCACGGTGAGCAGGGCGAAGCCGAGGCCGAATTTCAACAGCGTGGCGGCGATCTGCGGCAGGGTCACGCCGCTGGTGCGTATCACTGTGTATTCGCTGTTGGTGGCCAGCTGGGTCATCGCCACCATGCCGCCGATCAAGACCGCCAGCGGCATCAGTTCATAGGCGTGGCCGGGCATCAGCAGCGCGACATAGCCCAGCATCTTGCCCAGGGTGTAAGTGCCCTTGCCCAGATTGGGCACCTCGGCCAGCAGGTCGAAGAAGCCGTACAGGCCCAGCAGGGCCAGCAGGGTGAACAAGGTCGCCTGGCTCAGGGTGGCGACGATGTAGCGATGAATCAGTTTCATGACGGGATCAGGATTTCCGGAACAGCAGGGACAAGGCCTGGCCGATGGGACGGGCCGGGCGGTTGCGGTAGCTCAAGAGCGCCAGCGCCAGCGCCAGCATGGCCAGATGCACCAGAAGCACCAGCCAGACGCCGGCCTTGCCCTGGGCCACCCAGTTGCGGGCCACGGTCAGTCCGTTCTGATAAACGAAGAAAACCAGCAGCGACAGCAGGAGATTGTAGGTCTGGCCGCTGCGCGGGTTGAAATAGGACATCGGAATCGCCAGCAGGGCCAGGATCACGCAGCTGATCGGCATGGACAGCCGCCAGGCCAGCTCGGCGCGGTAGTCGGCGGAGTCCTGGCTCAGCAGCTGGGCGGTGGGAATGGCCTGGCGATTGCCGGACGGGCCCGGCATTTGCTGGCTTTCGCCGATGCCGGCGGTGTAGCGCTGGAATTCCGCCACCTCGTAGTTGGCGCTGCCGGGTTCGCCGACGTAGCGTTGGCCGTGTTCCAGCACCACCACGCGCTCGCCGTCCGGCTTAGTGGTAATAAAACCGGATTTGGCGAAAATCGTCGCCACTTTGCCGTCGGTGATTTCCTGCATGAAAATATTGGTGGCCGCGCCGTGCTCGCCGGAGTAGTTCTCGATGAAATACACCTTGTTGGACGAGGCCGATTCCTTGAACACGCCGGGAGAGATCGCGGAAACCTCCTCGCGGCGTTTGATCTGTTCTGCATAGTCCTGGCTGCGCTGATCGGCCCAGGGGCCGATGAACAGGGTGACGCCGGCGATCAGCACCGCCAGCGGCAGGGTGAAGCGCATCACCGGCCACACCCAATTGCTCAGAGACAGCCCGGAACTGAGCCAGACCACCATCTCGTGATCGCGCCAAATACGGGTCAACACCACTAAAATGGTGGCAAAAACCGTCAAAATCATCAATACCGGGAAAAAGCCCAGCGTAGTGAAGCCAAGCACCGCGGCAACGGCCTCGTTGGCCATCTGTCCTTCGGCCGCGCGGCCCAGCAGATTGACTGCCTGAGTGGAAACGATAATCGCCAGGAGCACGATGAAAACGCCTAAAGCGCTCAAAGTCAGCTCGCGAGTCAGGCTTTTTTGAAAAACCATTTATTCAGTGCCTTTTTGACTTTTCATGAAAAGCATTGTGATAATTCCGGGGACCATCCAGAAACGTCAAAAACGGACGATTTCGGAATCAACAACAAAATCCGTCTTCACCGGAAGGCCGGGCCGTCAGGATTCTACCCGCGCATCGACGGCCGGTTAAGAGGTGGAGCTACAGACACTCGCTCTACACGGGAGTTCTCAATGGAATTTAACATAAAAAGCGGCAGTCCGGAAAAGCAACGGGTAGCTTGCGTTATCGTCGGCGTGTACGAATCCCGCAAGCTGACCTTCGCCGCGGACCTGCTGGATCGCATCTCCAACGGCTTCATCAGCGACGTGCTGCGCCACGGCGATATGGAGGGCAAACTGGGCAGCACGCTGGTGTTGCATTCGGTGCCGCACACTCTGTGCGACCGGGTGATGCTGGTGGGCCTGGGCAAGGAGCGGGAGTTCCGCGCCAAGGAATACCGCGAGGCGGTGCGCGCCTCGGTCAAGGCCTTGACCCAGACTTCGGCGGTGGAGGCGGTCAGCTACCTGAGCGAACTGACAGTCAAGAAACACGACGTCGAGTGGATGATAGAACAGGCGGCGGTGGTGACGCTGGACGCCTTGTACCGTTTCGACCGCTTCAAGAGCAAGGTGGACGAATCGGTGCGCGAGCCGCGCAAACTGACGCTGGCGGTGCCGCGCCGCAGCGATCTCGCCGACGGCGAAAAAGGCCTGCAGCGCGGCCTGGCCATCGGCAGCGGCATGAAGCTGGCCAAGGACCTGGGCAATCTGCCGGGCAATGTCTGCACCCCCAGCTATCTGGGCGAAGAAGCGCGCCAGATGGCCGCGGCCTTCGGCGCCGACGCTGAAATCCTGGGCCCCAAGGACATCGCGGAACTGGGCATGGGCTCCTTCCTGTCCGTGGCCAAGGGCAGCGTGGAAGAGGCTCGCCTGATCGTGCTGCGCCATCACGGCGCCAAGGACAAGGGCGACAAGCCCATCGTGATGGTGGGCAAGGGCATTACCTTCGACTCCGGCGGCATCTCGCTGAAACCGGGCGAGGGCATGGACGAGATGAAGTACGACATGTGCGGCGCGGCCACCGTGCTGGGCGCTTTCCGCGCCGCGGTGGAAATGAACCTGCCGCTGAACCTGGTCGCCATCGTGCCCACTTGCGAGAACATGCCCAACGGCAACGCGCTGAAGCCGGGCGACATCGTCACCTCGATGTCCGGCCAGACCATCGAGATTCTGAACACCGACGCCGAGGGCCGGCTGATCCTGTGCGACGCGCTGACCTACGCCGAGCGCTTCGACCCGGCAACCGTGATCGACGTGGCTACGCTGACCGGCGCCTGCGTGATCGCGCTGGGCCATATCGCCACCGCGCTGTACAGCAATCAGGACAGCCTGGCGCGCGAACTGCTGGCCGCCGGCGAGGAAGTGGCCGACCGCGCTTGGCATATGCCGTTGTGGGACGAGTATCAGGACATGTTGAAGAGCCCGTTCGCCGACATGGCGAACATCGGCGGCCGTCCGGGCGGCAGCATCACCGCGGCCTGCTTCCTGTCGCGCTACGCCAAAGCATACGACTGGGCGCATCTGGACATCGCCGGCACCGCCTGGAAGGGCGGCAAGGACAAGGGCGCCACCGCGCGTCCGGTGCCTTTGCTGGTGCAGTTCCTGCAAGACCGCGCCGACATCGCGCTGGGCAATGTGGTGCGCCGCGGCCGTCCGCGCCGCGAAACCCCTGAAACGGTGGACGATGAGCAGGATTGATTTTTACACCAAAGTGGCCGACCCGCAGGGCTTCGCCTGCCTGCTGGCGGCCACGGTGATGCGCAAGGGGGAGCGGCTGCTGATCTGGTTCGACAGCGAGCAGCAGCTCGACACCTTCAGCCGGCAGCTGTGGAGCTTCGGCGATACCCGCTTCGTGCCGCACTGCAGGCTGGGCGCCGACGAGGCGGCGGACACGCCGATCTGGCTGACCGCCCGCCTGCCGGACGCGCTGGAGCACCCGGTATTGTTGAACCTGGGTTCGAATTTGCCGGAGCGGATGGAGCGCTTTGATCGTATTCTGGAGATAGTCGGACGCGACGAAGCGTCGCTGGAGACGGCGCGCCTGCGGTTCAAGGCGTATCGCGAGCGCGGTTATGCAATCGAACATCACGACATGAGCAATAAGTGACCATGAGCGAGCCGTCAAAGCCCAAAGAGCCTGACTGGTCCGGCCTCAACCTGCCGGTGTTGACCGAGGTGGTGGATGAGTCGCAAGTGCCTACCTTGGGCGACGAAGTCATCGACATCCCCGATTTTGATTTCTCCAGCGAACTGGACGCGCTGGCCGACCAGTTGGGCGAGCCGCCGCAGGACCTGCCCGCCGAACTGGAAATTCCCGAACTGAGCCTGGAGGAGCTGATCGCCGCTCCCGTTCCCGGCGAAGAGCCTTTGCTGGACCTGGCTTCGCTGCCGTCGCTGGATCTGGACGACATGCCGGCCTCTGAACTGGGCATCGAGCAAGTGCTGCCCGGCTGGAACCCCGCCGCGGCCTTGCCGGAGGCGGCGCTGCCGGCGGCGGAAGCCGGCGATTTCGAATTTTCGCTGCAGCCGGCCGGCGAGGAGCCGCCGGCGGAGGCTTTGGCCGACGAGTCCGCGTCCATCGCGGAAGAGCCGCCGGCCGCGGCGCCTGCTCCGGCGCTCGATGCCGAGCCGCTAGTCGCCGAGGCTGAGCCGGCAATGGCCGCCGCGTCTGCGGCCGCCGAACCGGAGCCCGTTGGCATCGAGATTCCGGATGCGGAGGCGCCGACCGCCGTACCGCCCGCGCCGGATGTCGGCGTGGCCGAGACGCTGATCGAGCCGCCCGCGCCGACGCCTTTCACTTCCATTTCCTTGGATAGCCTGCCCACCGGCGTGCTGGGCGGCGGAGTCGGGCCGGAAACCCAGGTGGACAGCTTGCTGCCGAATTGGCCGGAGAGCCCGGCGGAGGAAGCCGCCCCCGTCTGGCCGGAACCCGCCGAGGCCCCGTCCGCCGGCGCGCCGGCGGACGATCTGGAACAATTTGCGCCGCTCCAGGGCGAGAGCGCCGTCGAAGCGCCGTCCGAGATGGATGAGCTGCCTGTGCCGGCGTTTGACGTCGCGCCGGCCGTAGCGCCCGAAGCGGTGTTTGAACCGGCGGTGGCGCTTCCCGATGCGATGATTTCGCCGGAGTCCGCCGTCGCCGCGGCGCTTGCCGCGCCGGGAGAGGAGCCCTTGCTGGCCGAGATCGACCAAGCGCTGGCGGGCTTGCAGACGGAGCCTGTCTTGGCGATGCCGGAGGCCGTTGAGGCGGAGGCGCATGAGCCTCCGGCTGAGACGGAAGCGCCAATGATGGACGCCGCGTTTGCCGAAGCGGCGGCAGAGCCGGTGTTGGACGAGGCGCTGGAGCCGCAAGCCGCCGAGTTGGAAGTCCCGCAGCTGGACGCAGCGTTCGCCGAGCCGGCGGAAGTCGAAGCGGTAGCCGAGCCTGTGTTGGACGAGGTGCTGGAACCGAAAGTCTCCGAACCGGAAGCCCCTCATCTGGACGCTGCGTTTGCCGAGCCGGCGGAAGCCGAAGCGGTAGCCGAGCCTGTGCTGGACGAGGCGCTGGAGCCGCAA